>NZ_BMJQ01000004.1:300000-471210 GCF_014643535.1 Aliidongia dinghuensis
GCGCTTCGCCATCGTGCTCGACAACAAGGTGATCTCCGCGCCCGTGATCAATGAGCCGATCACCGGCGGCCAGGGCATCATTTCGGGCAGCTTCACCGTGCAGAGTGCCAACGACCTGGCCCTGCTGCTTCGGGCGGGCGCGCTGCCGGCGCCGCTCACGATCCTCGAGGAACGCACGGTCGGCCCCGACCTCGGCGCAGACTCCATCCGGGCCGGCACGACCGCCTGCCTGGTCGCGGTCGGGCTCGTCGGCGTCTTCATGATCGTGTTCTACGGCCTGTTCGGCATCTATGCGAACATCGCGCTGTTCTTCAACCTGTGCCTGCTCCTGGCGGCGCTCTCGACGCTCGGCGCCACGCTGACGCTGCCCGGCATCGCCGGCATTGCGCTGACACTCGGCATGGCGGTCGACGCCAACGTGCTGGTGAACGAGCGCATCCGTGAGGAGGCGCGGCACGGCCGCGGCGTCATCTCCGCGATCGACGCCGGGTTCAGCCGCGCCTATGCGACGATCATCGACGCCAACGTCACCCACCTGATCGCCGGCTCGCTGCTGTTCGAGCTGGGTTCGGGACCGGTCAAGGGCTTCGCGGTCACGCTCTGCCTCGGCATCCTGACCTCGCTCTTCACCACCATGCTGGTGTCCCGTCTCCTCGTCGTCTGGTGGCTGCGCCGTACGCGCCCCAAGGCGATCCCGATCTAAGGTCAACCGATCCATGCGCCCGCTTTTAGTTTTTCTGCATGAGCCGCCGCACATTCCGTTCGTGAAGCTGCACACGCTGGGCTTTGTGGTCTCGATCCTGCTGACACTCGCGTCGGTCGGTCTGCTCGCGACCAGGGGCCTCAATTTCGGCATCGACTTCCGCGGCGGCATCGTCATGGAAGTGAAGGCCCCGGGCGGCAAGGCTGATCTCGAGGCCATGCGCGGCCAGCTCAACGGGCTGGGTTTGGGCGAAGTGTCGCTGCAGACCTTCGGCCAGCCGGACGACGTGCTGATCCGCCTGCCGCGCCAGCCGGGCGACGACGCGGCGCAGAACAAGGGAGTCGAGACCGCCCGGAACTCGCTCGGCCCAACTTATGAATACCGCCGCACGGAGGTGGTCGGCCCCAAGGTCGGCGGCGAGCTCATCCATGCGGGCACGATCGCGACCATGCTGGCGATCCTGGCGATCGCGGCCTATGTCTGGTTCCGCTTCGAGTGGCAGTTCGGCCTCGGCGCCGTGATCTCGACCTTCCACGACGTGATCACGACCTTGGGCCTGTTCTCGCTGCTGCAGCTCGAGTTCAATCTGACGACGCTCGCCGCGATCCTGACCATCGCCGGCTATTCGATCAACGACACGGTCGTGATCTATGACCGCGTGCGCGAGACCATGCGCAAGTTCAAGCAGATGCCGCTCGGCGGCGTCATCGACTTGAGCCTGAACGAGACGCTGTCGCGCACCGTGCTCACCTCGTCGGTGACGGCGGTGGCCGTGCTGGCGCTCCTGCTGTTCGGCGGCGAGGTCATCCGCGGCTTCAGCGCCGCGATGCTCTGGGGTATCGTGATCGGCACCTATTCGTCGCTGTTCATCGCGGCGCCGCTGCTGCTGCACGCGAAGCCGCGCCGCGGCGGCGAGAAGCCGGCGCCGGCAGGAACGGCGCCGACCAAGGCTTAAAAGGGCCGCCCCATGGACGTGACGCCGATCATCCCGGCCGGCAAGCAGGTGCTCGAGCGCTACGGCACCGAAGGCTTCCGGGTGAGCGGCACGCTCCATCAAGGGGCCATCCTGCTGTTCCCGGACGAGACGCTTGCCTGGGCGCCGCGCGCCATGGCCGAGGTCACCGAGGCGAGCCTGGCACCGGTCGTGGCCCGCGGCGGCGTCGAGATCCTGCTGCTCGGCTGCGGCCGGCGGATGGCGCTGGTGCCGCCGGCGCTGCGCGCCCACCTCAAGGCGGCCGGGGTCGTGATCGACGCCATGGATACGGGGGCAGCCTGCCGAACCTACAGCGTGCTCCTGGGCGAGGGGCGGCGCGTTGCGGCCGCCCTTCTGCCGATAACGGCCGAGTAGTACTCGATACCTGCCCGATTAATGACACGGGTGTCATTGGAGAAATTCACGCGGCTCACCCGTATATCCTCATGTTGGGTCGACATTGTCGGCCACGACGGAGGACATTCGAGATGGAACCTTGCAAGCGGGGGTATCGGGGCCATACGGCCATTGCCGCCATCGGTGGCCTGATCGCGATTGCCGGCTTCGGCCTTGCAACCCTGCAGATGGCTCATGCTGACGACGACGACTGGCATACCGAGGCGACGCGCCCTGTGGCAACGGACTCTCGGCCGTGCCAGCCGAAAGCCGAGGCCGACCGTGACGACGCCATGCCGCGGGTCGCGGAAAAGCCCCAGCGCGAGACGCTCTACGTGCCGCCGAGCCAGGTCCGGTCGCTACCGTCCTTCCCTTATATGCTGACCGCCTACCAGACCGCCGACGTCGCGCGCCCGCACTGACGAGGGCGCGCTGACGGGGCCTAGCCGAAAAACCGAAAAGAGAACCAAGGAATGATGAAGCAGATCGCAGTGATTGCTGTGGCCGCCGTCCTGCTGGCCGGTTGCTCAAACCTTAGCCGTGCGGAGCAGCGGGCGCTGTCGGGCGGCGCCATCGGTGCGGCCGGCGGTGTGGCACTCGCAGCCGCGACCGGCGGCACCAGCCTGCTCGCCGGCGGCCTGATCGGCGCCGGCGCCGGTGCCACGATCGGCGCGCTCACCAAGTAAGCCCGCGCCCAAAAGAAAAGGCGCCCGGCCGAAGAAGGTCGGGCGCCTTTGTCTTGCCTGCTTTTGTCTCTTCCGCTTGCGGGGATCAGGCCTTCGCCAGGTTCTCCGCGACGAAGTCCCAGTTCACCAGCTTGTCGAGGAAGGTCTGGACGAAGTCCGGCCGGCGGTTCTGGAAGTCGAGGTAATAGGCATGCTCCCAGACGTCGACGGTCAGGAGCGCCTTCTGGCCGTTGATCATCGGCGTCACCGCGTTCGCGGTCTTCGTGATCTTGAGCTCGCCGCCGTCCAGCACCAGCCAGGCCCAGCCCGAGCCGAACTGGCCGACCGCGGCCGCCTTGAAGGCTTCCTTGAACTTGTCGAGGCCGCCGAAGGTCTTCTCGATCCGGTCGGCCAGCGCGCCGGTCGGCGCACCGCCGCCATTCGGCTTCATGCAGTGCCAGAAGAAGGTGTGGTTCCACACCTGGGCGGCGTTGTTGAAGATGCCGACCTTGGATTCATCCTTGGCCGACGCGAGGATGATCTCTTCCAGCGACTGCGACGCCGCCGGCGTGTCCTTCACGAGGTTGTTCAGGTTCGTGACATAGGCCTGATGATGCTTGCCGTAGTGGAACTCGAACGTCTGCGCCGACATGTGCGGCTCAAGAGCGTTCTTCGGATACGGCAGAGGGGGAAGCTCGAATGCCATGGAGACCTCGTTCGGTAGGTTCCGAAAGAATGGAACGGCGCTTGCTCGGGAGGGGAGCCTGACGCCGGTGGGAACACCAGGGGCGTCGGAACCGATCCACCCGCGGGCGCGGGACGGGGCGGGCCACCGGTCGATGACCCGCCATAGGAGATATGTTGCGGCGGCCGGCTTTGGAAGCGAAAAGGATGGGGCCTCAACGCTTTCTCACCGATCGGACCTTGTTTCATGCCGTCGCGTCCCGCCGAAGCCGCCCAGCCGGTCGATGTCCAGCCAGTCGATCCTGGGCCGATCGATCTCGTGCGGCGCTACGACCATGACCGCTTCCTGGCCTCGCTGTTCGCGCCGGCGGGGCTGCGCCCGGCGATCTGGGCGCTGCTCGCGTTCAATCTGGAGATCGCCCGGGTGCGCGAGGTGGTGAGCCAGCCGGTCATCGGCCAGATCCGCCTGCAATGGTGGCGCGACGCGCTCGACGAGATTTACACCGGCAAGCCGCCACGCCGGCATGAGGTGGTCGAGCCGCTGGCGGCGGCGATCGTCGCGCACGGCCTGACACGCACCCACTTCGACACGATGATCGACGGCCGCGAGTTCGATCTCGGCGACGAGCCTCCGGCGAGCCTGGATGCGCTCGAGCGCTATCTCGAGCAGACTTCGTCCCGCCTCATCGACCTGGAGCTCGAGGTGCTGGGCGTCACCGCACCGGCCGCGTTCGAGGCGGCACGCCATGCCGGCGTGGCGTGGGGGCTCATCGGACTCGTCCGCGCCGTGCCGTTCCACGCGGCGCAGGGGCGGATCTACCTGCCGGCCGACCTGATGGCCGGGGCGGGGATCGATCGCGATGTGCTGCTGGCCGGCAAGGGGGCTTCGGCGGTGCTGGTGAAGCCGTTGGTCGACCGGGCGGCGGAGCATCTCATGGCCGTGCGACGCCGGCGCAAGGAGATTCCGCGCAAGGCGGTGTCGGCGCTGCTGGTCGCCCGTCAGGCGGCGGCCTATCTGCGCCGGCTGGTGCAATCGGGCTACGATCCGTTCGATCCGCACGTCAACGCGCCCGACCCGGGAGCCGTGTTCCGGCTCGCCGTCGGGCGATATCTCGCCTTGATCTAGGGGAAATACCGCCGTTGCGCGCCTGGATGCGGCGATGCGGATTGGCATGTGCGTTGGCCTTGGCGGCCTGCGCTGCAGGCGCGCCGGCGCCGCCAGGGACGCTAGCTGGGGTGGCCGGGCCCGAAGAGGTGACGGACCGGGCGCAGCTCTGGTGGGTACCGGTCCGGCCCTATATCGACAGCGACGCGACCTTCCTGCTCGAAACCATGGTCTATCGCCCGCCGGGTCCGGGGCCGTTCCCGCTCGTCACGATCAACCACGGCCTGCCGGCCGACAAATGGAGCCTGAGGGCCGTGAAGCCGGCCTTTGCGGCGGCGGCCCATTGGTGGGTTGCCCGGGGCTATGCCGTAGCCGTGCCGCTGCGCCGCGGCGTC
Source organism: Aliidongia dinghuensis (assembly GCF_014643535.1). Lineage (NCBI taxonomy): Bacteria > Pseudomonadati > Pseudomonadota > Alphaproteobacteria > Rhodospirillales > Dongiaceae > Aliidongia > Aliidongia dinghuensis. The sequence continues at coordinate 304,922 of NZ_BMJQ01000004.1, forward strand.
GGCCGCTCCCAGGGCGATTTCGTCGAGGCGAGCGACGATTGCAGCACTGAAGACCTCGTCCAACTCGCCTATGTCGGCGCGCTCGATCTGCGTGGTGTGGTCGATTATCTCGCCCGGCAACCGTTCGTCGATCCGCACAGCATCGTCATCGTCGGCCAGTCGGCGAGCGGCTTCAGCGGCCTGGCGCTCGCGGCCGACCCGCCGGCCGGCGTTGCGGCGCTGATCGCCTTTGCGCCGGGCGTCGGCGGCTATGGCAATGGCGAGATCTGCGGTGGGACTGAGGCGCTGATCGAGGCGGCACGGCAGCTCGGCCAGCGCGGCAAATTGCCGGAGCTCTGGCTCTATGCGCAGAACGACCGCTGGTTCGGCGCGATCGGCGAACAGATGTTCTATGCCTACCGCTCGGGCGCGCTCGCGCCGATCCGTTTCGTCTCGCTACCGCCGTTCGGCGCGGACGGCCACAGCACGCTCTACCAAGCCGATCCCGGTTTCTGGGGGCCGGCCGTCAGCGACTTCCTGAAAACCATCCCGGCCCTGTCCGGTGCCGGCGGCTGACGGCTATTCCGCGGCGGTGCTGACCCGGCCGAGCCAGCCGTCGAGGTCGGCCAAGGCACGGCGCGCCATGGCCGGCTTGCGCTCGGTCTTGGCCTTCGGCACGTCGGCCAAGGGTGGGAACAGGCCGAAATTGACGTTCATCGGCTGGAACGTCTCGGCCTCCGCCCCGCCAGTGATGTGGGCGACGAGCGCGCCCAGCGCCGTCGTCGGCGGCGGGGCGGCCAGCAGCTCGCCCTTGCGCTCGGCCGCCGCCATGCGGCCGGCGACGAGCCCGATCGCCGCCGACTCGACATAGCCCTCGACGCCAGTCACCTGGCCGGCGAAGCGCAGCCGCGGCAGGGCCTTGAGGCGCAGCTGGCCGTCCAGCACCTTGGGGCTGTTGAGGAACGTGTTGCGATGGAGGCCGCCGAGGCGTGCGAACTCGGCCTTTTCCAGGCCCGGGATGGTGCGGAAGATCCGAACCTGCTCGGCATATTTCAGCTTCGTCTGGAAGCCCACCATGTTGTAGAGCGTGCCCAGCGCATTGTCCTGGCGCAGCTGGACCACGGCCCAGGGCTTCGAGCCGTTGTGCTTGTTGGTGAGCCCGATCGGCTTCATCGGGCCCCAGCGGAGCGTCTGCGGCCCGCGCCCGGCCATGACCTCGATCGGCAGGCAGCCCTCGAAATAGGGCGTGTTCTGCTCCCACTCCTTGAACTCGGTCTTCTCGCCGTCGATCAGCGCCTGGATGAACGCCTCGTACTGGTCGCGGTCGAGCGGGCAGTTGATGTAGTCGCGCCCGGTACCGCCGGGGCCGGGCTTGTCGTAGCGCGACTGGAACCAGGCAATGTCGAGGTCGATCGTCTCGGTATGGACGATCGGCGCGATCGCGTCGAAGAAGGCGAGCGAGGCCTCGCCGGTCAGGCCCAGCACCGCCTCGGCCAGCGCCGGCGAGGTCAGCGGGCCGGTCGCGACCACGACGCTGTCCCAGTCGCCCGGCGGCAGGCCGGCAATCTCCTCACGGACGATGGTCACGAGCGGATGCTCGACGAGTGCTGTCTCGACTGCGGCCGAGAAGGCCTCGCGATCGACGGCGAGCGCGCCGCCGGCCGGCACCTTGTGGTGATCGGCGGCCTTGAGGATGAGCGAGCCCGAGCGCCGCATCTCCTCGTGCAGCAGGCCTACGGCGTTGGTGAGCGGCTCGTCGGAGCGGAACGAGTTGGAACAGACAAGCTCGGCCAGGCCCTGGGTCTGGTGCGCATCCGTCTTGCGAACCGGCCGCATCTCGTGCAGCACGACCGGCACGCCGGCTTCGGCCAGCTGCCACGTCGCCTCGCTGCCGGCGAGACCGCCGCCGATCACATGCACCGGACGAAGCTCGACCATCGAAAACCCACTCCAAACCGCGAAAAGCAAACCCCGACTTTACGCGATGCAGCTGGAGCTGTGCAGCCCGGCGTCCGCAGGGCGGCCCTGCGGGCGTTCAGGCTGCCTGGGGACGGTGGAACCGGTCCAGGAGCCGGCCGTCGATGCAGGCGAGGCCGAGGCCGATCGCCGCCATGCCGGCGAAGGCCACGGGGGCCACCGTCTCGCCGAGCGCCAGCCAGCCGATCAGCAGCGCGCTCACCGGCAGGAGGAAAGTCACGAGCATCAGGTTGGTGGCGCCGGCCGTGGCCAGGATGCGGAAATAGAGCATATAGGCGAGCGCCGTCGAGACGAGCGCCAGGGCGGCAAGCGTCGCCCAGGTCGCAGCACCGGGCATCGGCAGCGTCCATGGCTGGTCGACGAGGGCCGCGAGTGGCAGCAGGATGAGCGTGCTGCCGGTAATCTGCCCAGTCGCGACCTTCAGGGGCGCGATGCCCTGGAAACGCCGGCCATAGATGCCCGCGAGCCCGTAGACGAACGCGGCGGCGAGGCAGGCGAGCTCGCCCGGCAGATCCTGGTTGGCGAGGCCGGCGAGCGCGTCCGGGCCGATCAGGATCGCGACGCCGGCGAAGCCCGCCAGCACGCCTAGCCCACGCCGCACGGTCAGTTTCTCGTTCCGGGTCAGCAGATGCGCGCTCAACACGGCGAAGACCGGCGTCGTCGCGTTCAGGATCGAGGCGAGGCCGCTCGAGATGCGCGTTTCGCCGAACACGATCAGGCTGAACGGCACGACGTTGTTGAGGAGCCCCATGACGAGGAACCGGCCCCAGAGCCGCGGCGTCATGGGCATCGGGTCGCGCCGCGCCAGAAGATAGAGATTGAGCGCCGCGGCCGCGATGCCGACCCGGCCCAGCACGATGGTGAAGGGCGGCAGGACCGCGACCAGGACCTTGAAGAAAAAGAAGGTTCCGCCCCAGAGCACCGAGAGCGCCACGAGGAGCAGCCATTCGGTGGCACCCATGCGGAGCGGTGGGGTGGCAGGCATCGATAACCTCGTCCAAGGGAGCAGTGGCCCGAGCTTGCCTGCACCGGCCAGCCGTCGCTATCCGATTATTGTCACCGAAACGGCAATATCATTTGTACACAAACAATCATGCTTGATCGGCGACGCGGCTTGGCGCACAGTCGTCACCGGATAGCGCGGACAACAGGGCGATAAGCCCGGCCGCGGGACGGATTGCTGGACGCGGTGCCGGATTTCCGGAGCCGACGCCCTCGGCCAAGGGAGGTTTCGATCGGGATGCGGACCACGCTGGCATTGAGCTTCGGCCTCGAATTCGAGGATCTTTATCGTCGGGATGGGCTCGTCCGGCTGGACCAGGCCTTCGTCGACTGGCTGCGCGTGGCGGAGCCGGCGCTCCTCGACCGGCTGATGGCCGCCCGTGCGACGCCTGAGGCGCTGACCGCCAAGGACGAGTCGGAGCTGCTGGTCGAGACCGCACCGCATCTGGAAGATTTCATCGGCCGTCTGTTCGGCATCGAGGCCGAGGTCGGAGCGCTTGCGGCCACCCACGACGCATTGGCGCCGCTCTACCGGGTGAAGCGCCTGTTCGTGCAGCGCCGCGCGGTCAAGGGCGTGACAGCGGAGCAGGCGGCCGCCCTCGACGGTCCGGCGCTTGCGGCCGAGATCGAGGCCCTCATCGGCGAGCCCTTGACCGAAGCGAGCTTCGCCACCCATGTCGAGCGCTGGAGCACCGACGAGGCCGCGCACGGCGCCGCCCTTGATCTCGCGGCGCGCTATGCCCGTTGGGCGACCCTGTCCGACGCCGGCCGCGCCCGCCATGGCGCCGGCATCCTCTTCAAGGTGCCGCACAAGCTCGATCCCGCCCATCTGGTGCCTATCGAGATCGTGACGGTCGACGGCGTCGCCATGCAGCGCCTGCCGGAGACACACTGGCGCCGGCGCCAGGGCTTCGGGCTCACCGACCAGGGCATGGATCTCACCCATGGGCTCGACCAGGCGAACTACTGCATCTGGTGCCACAACCAAGGCAAGGACAGCTGCTCCAAGGGCCTGAAGGAGAAGGACGGCGGCTTCAAGGCGAGCCAGTTCGGCGTACCGCTCGCCGGCTGCCCGCTCGAAGAGAAAATCTCCGAGATGAACCTGGTGAAGTCGCGGGGGCATGCGGTCGGCGCGCTTGCCATCGTCACCATCGACAATCCGATGGCGGCGGCGACCGGCCACCGCATCTGCAACGACTGCATGAAGTCCTGCATCTATCAGAAGCAGGAGCCGGTCGACATTCCCCAGGTCGAGACGCGCAACTTGAAGGATGTGCTGGGCCTGCCCTGGGGCTTTGAGATCTATGGGCTCTTGACGCGCTGGAACCCGCTCAACATCCGTCGCCCGCTGCCGCGGCCGGAAAGCGGCTACAAGGTGCTGGTTGTGGGACTGGGCCCGGCGGGTTTCACGCTGTCGCACCATCTGATGAACGACGGCCATACCGTGGTCGCGGTCGACGGGCTCAAGATCGAGCCGCTCGATCCGGCGCTGTCCGGCGTCACGGCCTTGGGCGAGCCGGTGCCGTTCCGGCCGATCCGCGACGTGGCCGAGGTCTACGAGCATCTGGGCAACCGCGTCATGGCGGGCTTCGGCGGCGTCGCCGAATACGGCATCACCGTGCGCTGGAACAAGAATTTCCTGAAGCTGATCCGCCTGCTGCTCGAGCGCCGGCGCGAGTTCTCAATGATGGGCGGCGTGCGCTTCGGCGGCACGCTCACGATCGACGGGGCGTTCGAGCTGGGCTTCGACCATGTGGCGCTGTGCGCCGGCGCCGGGCGGCCGACCGTCATCCCGATGAAGAACGGCCTCGCCCCGGGCGTGCGCCAGGCGTCGGACTTCCTGATGGCGCTGCAGCTGACCGGCGCCGCCAAGGCGGATTCGATCGCCAACCTGCAGGTCCGACTGCCGGTCGTCGTGGTCGGCGGCGGCCTGACGGCGATCGACACGGCAACGGAATCGCTCGCCTATTACCCGGTCCAGGTCGAGAAATTCCTCCAGCGCTACGAGACGCTGGTGGCCGAGCGCGGCGAGGCGATGGTGCGCGCCGACTGGCGGGCGCCCGAGGTCGAGGCGGCCGAGGATTTCATCGCCCATGCCCGGGCGATCCGCGCCGAGCGGGCGGCAGCGGCGGCCGAGGGCCGGGCGCCGCGGATCATCGAGCTCATCAACGGCTGGGGCGGCGTCACCATGGCCTATCGCCGGCGCCTCGTCGATGCACCCAGCTATACGCTCAATCACGAGGAGGTGGCGCTGGCGCTCGAAGAGGGCATCCGCATCGCCGAATGCCTGGCACCGGCGGAAATCGAGGTCGACGCCTGGGGCCAGGCGCGCGGCATCGTCATGACGCCGCAGATCGTCGACGAGACGGGGCGCATCGCGCCGGCCGACACGACGGTGACCCTGCCGGCGCGCACCGTGCTGATTGCGGCGGGGACCCAGCCCAACACCGTGCTCGGCCGTGAGGATCCGCACAACATCTCGCTCGACGGCCGCCACTTCCAGGCGTTCGACGAGACGGGCCAGCCGGTCAAGCCGCAGAAGAGCGCCAAGCCCGCCGACGTCCATGTTCTGATCAGCCTGCGCCCCGACGGGCGCGCCATCAGCTTCTTCGGCGACCTGCACCCGTCCTACGCCGGCAACGTCGTGAAGGCGATGGGCAGCGCCAAGCAGGGCTATCCGGTCGTAAGCCGCGTGCTGGCGCGCCGCGCGCCGGCCGAGCCTGCGCCGGCAGCGCTCGCGCGCACCATGAACGAGGGGCTGCGCCCGACCGTGCATGCGGTGACGCGGCTCACGCCGACCATCGTCGAGGTCGCGGTCAAGGCGCCGTTTGCGGCGCGCGCGTTCGAGCCCGGGCAGTTCTATCGCCTGCAGAACTACGAGACGCGGGCGCTCTCGGCCGAGGGCACGCGGCTCGCCATGGAGGGGCTGGCCTTGACCGGCGCCTCGGTCGACAAGGAGCAGGGGCTGCTCTCGACCATCGTGCTCGAGATGGGCGGCTCGTCCGACCTCTGCGCGCTCTTGCAGCCGGGCGAGCCGATCGTGCTCATGGGCCCGACCGGCACGCCGACCGAGACGCCGGCCGGTGAGACCGTGCTGCTGGTCGGCGGTGGCCTCGGCAACGCCGTGCTGTTCTCGATCGGCCAGGCACTGAGGCACCAGGGCTCGCGCGTCGTCTATTTCGCCGGCTACAAGCGCATGATCGACCGCTACAAGGTCGAGGAGATCGAGCGCGCGGCCGACCTCATCGTCTGGTGCTCGGACGAGGAGCCGGGCTTCGTGCCGGGCCGGCCACAGGATCGCGCGTTCGCCGGCAACATCGTCGAGGCGATGCGGGCTTATGCCTCTGGCGCGCTCGGCGGCGCGCCGGCGATCCCGCTGAGCGCGGTCGACCGCATCGTCGCGATCGGCTCCGACGGCATGATGAACGCGGTCGCCCGCGCACGCCATGGCGTGCTGCAGCCGTACCTGAAGCCCGAGCATCATGCGGTCGGCAGCATCAATTCGCCGATGCAATGCATGATGAAGGAGATCTGCGCCCAGTGCCTGCAGGTCCACAAGGACCCCGCGACCGGCGCCGAGACGGTGGTGTTCTCGTGCTTCAACCAGGACCAGTCGCTCGACCAGGTCGATTTCACCAGCCTGCGCGCACGGCTCAGCCAGAACGGCGTGCAGGAGAAACTGACCAAGCAATGGATCGACCGCTGCCTGCACCAGCTGGGACATCGCCCGGCTGTCGCGGCGGAGTAGGGGCTATTCGGCGCTGGCCACGATGTCGTGTGCCAGCGCCGAATAGCCGGCGTCCTTCAGGCGCGCGACCTGGTCCTGGTCGCTGCTGCGCCGGCCAATCATGGCGCTCAGCTGCTCGTCGTCGATCGGCAGCGGGCGGTACATCCGCCAGTGGCCGGTAGCGACGTCGACCAGAACGGCGCGCAGCACGATGCGCATCTTCTGCGTCTGGTCCGGCACCAGCCAGCCGGCAATCGGGACCCACGACACGGCCTTGGTGACTTCGTCGGTCTTGGAGGACTCGAGCGTTCCCCAGTAACAGAGAAGTTGGCCGTAGCCGCCCTGTGCGGCAATGAGCCGGAGCTGCCGGGCGTAATCGTTGTGGGGCTGCCCCGGAACGCCGGAGAGCGAGCCGAGCGAGAAGTCAGCGCCGAGCGCGCTCAGCATTTCGCTATCGGGTGTCATGGCGCCCGACTGGATGACCAGGATCCGTTCGTTGCGATGCGGCGCCAGCTGCTTCGCCGATGCTAGGGTCTCGGCGATCTGCGTGTCGGTGATTGGGCCGGTTGCGGGCGCGCCCAAGACGTCGAAGTCGCTGAGTTCGCCGTGATAGAGCGGGTTGTTTGAGCCCGGGTAGCCGGAATTGGAAATTGATCGGGTCACGCAGCCCGCAAGCAACAGAGCGGCGATGGCGAGCACGCCCAATCGAGACGGGCGAAGGAACTTGGTCTGCATCAGAAGGTTCCTGTTTTAGATCAGCCAGTTGACCAATCGCCGCCGATGCTAGCGTACGTGTATAGATGTCGCTCGTGGCAATTTTTGGATGTGTTTCCCAATCCGGCTCGCGCGATATCGCGGACAGCTACGCGGTTTTTGCCACGATCCACGTCTCCCTTACGTCGACGAACCGGGCGAAGCGCAGGTCTGCGGCGGTGAGGGCCTGCTCGATGTCGCTGAAGTCGATTTGCTCCGTGGTGAAGCAGTGGGTCCAGGTCTCGGCGCCGATCGTGTGCCTCAAGGTCATCCGCACGAGCGTGTCCTCGCGCACCACCGCGTCGACTTGGTTCCGCACGCCGTCCGCCTCCCAGGCGAAGCCGGGTTGGGCGCGGTCGAGCCAGCTCGGGTCGTGGCGCTGGATCAGCACCTGGCCGTCGGGCGCCAGATGCCGTCGGCAGGTCGCGAGCAGGGCGTGCCGTGTCTCGAAGCCGGGGGCATGGATCAGGCACGAGCCCATCAGCACCGCGTCGAACTGGCGGTCGAGCGCCAGGTCCTCGATGTCGGCGAGCACGGTTTCGGCGCCGCGGATCTCGGCCAGCATCTCGGGCGAATTGTCGACGGCCGTCACGCGATATCCCCGCGGCAGCAGTGGATGGGTGATGCGGCCGACGCCGGCGCCCAGCTCCAAAATGCTGCCGCCGGCCGGCACGGCTGCAGCGACGATATCCGGCTCCGGCCCCGGCTTCAGCTGCTTCCAGAAGTCGACCGAGCAGCCGTCGACGGTCCGCGCGCCCGGGCCGGTGCCGCCGTTCCTGATCATCGTTGCCATCGCCTGCACCTCCGTCGCCGTTCCGGCCGATCTGTAGTACCGTCGTCAGGCGTCGTCCAGGCGTCGTCCCGCCCGCAAGTTGTGTTCCCACAAACGGTCGGAGGAGCGCGATGCGTCTCGTCTTGCTTGGTCTTGCCCTGCTTGGTCTTGGGGGCGCGATGCTGACGCTGGCGCCGCCGGCTGAGGCGGCATCATCCGCACTGGGGCGAACGGTCCCGCCGGCATCGGTGCAGAAGCCGATCGAACAGGTCCGCATGGTGAGGCGCTGCCGCGTCGTGCGCGTCTGGCGCCGCGACCGTTACGGCCGCCGGCATCTGGTGCCGGTGCGCCGCTGCCACCGGGTTCACGTGTACTGACGGCACATCGATCCCGGTTGTCGACGGCCGGTCCCGTGTGCTAGTCCCGGAGTCCTATACAAGTTTAGACAAGGGAGACGGCGGGTGGTCGACGGTCATATCGAGCTGGTGCCGGGACATTTGTCGCTGCCGCAGCTCCGGGCACTCTACGAGAGCGACCGGCCGATCCGGCTCGCCGCGGACGCCTGGTCCGCCATCGAGCGGTCGGCGGACGCGGTCGGCGAGGTGCTGGCCGGTGGGCGCGCGACCTATGGCGTCAATACCGGCTTCGGCAGCCTCGCGACGACCCGCATCCCGGCGGAGTCCGTCGCCACCTTGCAGCGCAACCTCGTGCTGTCGCACGCCGCCGGCACCGGGCCGCTCGTCGAGGACCGGCTCGTCCGGCTCATCCTGATCCTCAAGATCAACAGCCTGGGGCTGGGATATTCCGGCATCCGCCGGCCGACGCTCGAACTGCTGATCGAGCTCGTCAATCGCGGCATCCTGCCGTGCGTGCCGTCCCAGGGCTCGGTCGGCGCCTCCGGCGACCTGGCGCCGCTCGCCCATCTGACACTGCCGCTGATCGGCGAGGGCGAGGTGCGCGTGAACGGCGTGCGCATGCCAGCTGCCGCGGCGCTCGCCGAGGCCGGGCTCCAGCCGGTGACGCTCGGCGCCAAGGAGGGGCTGGCGCTCTTGAACGGCACCCAGGCCTCGACCGGATTCGCGCTCGCCGGCCTGTTCGCGATCGAGCATGTGCTGGCGGCGGGGCTCGTCTCGGGCGCGATGTCGGTCGACGCCATGCTGGGCAGCGACGCGCCGTTCGAGGCCCGGATCCACGTGGTGCGCGGGCAGATCGGCCAGGGGCTGGTGGCGGAGAAGCTGGCGGCACTGCTCGCCGGCTCCGAGATCCGCAACTCCCATCTCAATTGCGACCGGGTGCAGGACCCCTACAGCCTGCGCTGCCAGCCACAGGTGATGGGCGCCGTGCTCGATCTCATGAGCTATGCCGCGGGCGTGCTGCGCCGCGAGGCGAACGGCGTGTCCGACAATCCGCTCGTGTTCCGCAACGCGACCGACGGCACGGCCGAGATCGTGTCGGGCGGCAATTTCCACGCCGAACCGGTCGCCTTCGCCGCCGACGCGCTCGCGATGGCAGTAGCCGAGATCGGCTCGATCTCGGAGCGGCGCATGGCGCTTCTGGTCGACGCCAAGATGTCGAGCGGCCTGCCGGCCTTCCTTGTGGCCGAGCCAGGCCTGAACTCGGGCTTCATGATCGCCCAGGTGACCTCCTCGGCCTTGACGGCCGAGAACAAGATGCTGGCCCATCCGGCGAGTGTCGACAGCCTGCCGACCTCGGCCAACCAGGAAGACCATGTCTCGATGGCGGCCCATGGCGCGCGCCGGCTCGGCCGCATGGCCGAGAATGCGGCGGCGATCGTCGGCATCGAGCTCCTGGCCGCGGCCCAGGGCATCGATTTCCGCACGCCGCTCCAGACGAGCCCGCGCCTCGCCGAGGCCATGGCGGCGATCCGGGCGCGCGTACCGTTCCTCGACCGCGACCGGATCATGGCGCCCGACATGGCTGCAGCATCGGCGCTGGTCGGCGAGGGCTGGTTTCGCCGGCTGGTGCCCGGTATTCTCCCGTCCGAATGAAATCATCAGACAAATACGAGGAGAACGCCCCGATGAAGCCCGAGATCCTGGTCGCCTCACAGATGCCGGCGCCGACGATGCGCGCGCTCGAGGAGAATTTTACCCTGCACAAGCTCTACGAGGCTGAGGATCAGGCGGCGTTTCTGGCCGGGATCAAGGATCGGGTGCGCGGCATCGCGACCTCGGGCGGCAAGGGGGCGAGTGCCGCGCTGATGGACGCCGTGCCCAAGACCGAGATCATCGCCAATTTCGGCGTCGGCTATGACGCGGTGGACGTGGGCGCGGCCAAGGCACGCAACATCGCCGTTACCAACACGCCGGACGTGCTGACCGACGACGTGGCCGACCTGGCGCTGGCCCTCTTGCTCGATGCCGCCCGGCTGGTGAGCCGGGCCGACCGCTTCGTGCGCGCGGGCCAGTGGCTGAAGGGCAATCATCCGCTCGGCCACGCGGTCGCCGGCAAGAAGCTCGGCATCGTGGGACTGGGCCGCATCGGCGCCGCCATCGCCACCCGCGCCGAGGCGTTCAAGCTCCAGGTCTCCTGGTACGGCCCGCGGCCGAAGCCGGACGTGAAATGGCCCTATGTCGCCGATCTGGTGGCGCTCGCGCGCGACGTCGATTTCCTGTGCGTCATCTGTCCCTTGACCAAGGACACGCACCATCTCATCACCCGCGAAGTGATCGAGGCGCTGGGTCCCGAAGGCACGCTCATCAACGTGGCGCGCGGGCCGGTGGTGGACGAGCCGGCGCTGGTCGAAGCGCTCAAGGCCGGCAAGCTCGGCCACGCCGCCCTCGACGTGTTCGAGGACGAGCCCCGAGTGCCGGAGGCTCTCCTCGCCATGGACAATGTCGTGCTGCTGCCGCATCAGGGCAGCGCCACGATCGAGACCCGCACGGCCATGGGCCAACTCGTGGTTGACAATCTGGTGGCGCACTTCGCAGGCCAACCGCTGCTGACGCGGGTCGCGTAGGATCTATTCACCGGGGGCAGGGGTGCTTAATACCCTGCCTCCCTTTCATGCCGGACGGCCAGAAGCACGACGTCACGGCCATCGTAGCGGTACATCACGAGATAGCTGCCGCTGCCAAAGCCGACCGGCCACTCTCGAAACTCCGGCGGCATGTCTTCGGCGGGACGACCGGCCTGCGGGTGGGTTCCGAGCAGGCGGACGCCCTGCCGGATCGCCTTGACGGCGCGGGAGGCGGCATCGGGATTCTTGGGCTTGAGAAATCCATGCAATCTGGCGACGTCGCGGAGCGCGGCGGGCGACCAGATCAGTCGTGGCACGGCGGCGGCTCTGCGTCCTCACCGGATTCGAGGCGTGCCAGCCAGGCGTCGGCTTCGTCGGCCGTCGCGTGCATTCCCGTGGCCTGATATTCGGCCCAGGCTGCCAACGCCGACTGCCGAAACTGCTCGCGCCGTTCTTCGCGGTCGACATACTGCTCGATCGCTTCACGCAGGAGCCAGTGCGTCGAGCGACGGCGCGTCTTGGCGAGTTCTTGCACGCGACGCTTTGTTTCCTCGTCAAGCTTGACGCTCGTCGTCGATGTCGCCGCCATCGGGTGCTCCAAGGTGTTACCTGGCAACACCCTATCACATGGAGATTTGACGCGCGAGCGGGAGGGGGAACGGCGTCGAAGCGGTGCGACCCTCACTAAGTTCGCTGCCACTCATCACCCGCTCCCGCCAACCGAGGGAGGGTTTAATTTTCAAGCCGCGGCGTCGCGTCGAGCGGGATGATGGCCCCCCGGTGCTGGATGACCGAGGCGGCGACGCGGCCGCCGAAGCGGGCTGATTCCGCCGGGCTTTGCCCCAGTAGGCGGGCGGCGAGATAGCCGCCGTTGAACGAGTCGCCGGCGGCGGTCGTGTCGATCGGCTTCACCAGCTCGGCGACCGGCACGGTCTCCTCGGCACCGCCAATCGAGATCAGGCTGCCGGCCTCGCCCTGCTTCACCACGACCTCGCCGACGCCCAGGTCATGGAGCCGGGCGGCGACGTCGCGCGCGGTGCCGGGGCCGAACAGGTTCGCCTCGTCGTCGACCGAAGGGAGCGCGATGTCGACCAGCTTCAGGAAGCGCCGGAAGCAGCCGCGCGCCGCCTCGGCGCCCGGCCAGCCCGCTGGCCGGTAGTTGCCGTCATAGGCGATGGTCGTGCCTTGGGCGCGTGCCGCCGTCAGGACGTCGAAGAACCGGTCGCGCCCGGCGTCCGACAAGATCGAGAGCGTGATGCCGGAAAAGATCGCGAGGTCGGCCGCCGCGATTTGCTCCGCAAGCGGGAAGGTCTCCGGCGCCTCGAACATCAGCTTCGCCGCCGCGGCCGAGCGCCAGTAGTAGAAGCGGCGCTCGCCGGCCGGATCGGTCTTGATCATGTAGAGGCCGGGCAGCTTGCCCGGCAGGCGTGCGACCGAGTCGGTCCCGATGCCTTCCGACTGCCAGAAGGCCAGCATCGAGTCGCTGTAGGGATCGTCACCGAGCGCCGTCAGATAATCGACCGCGATCCGGGCGCCGGCCGCGCGCTTCAGATAGACGGCGGTATTGAGCGTATCGCCGGCATATCCGAGCGCCAGCGCGCCCTGGCCGCGGTCGCTGAGCTCGATCATGCATTCGCCGATCGCGACCACCCGGGAAATCGCATTGCCGCTCCGCTCGCGGCGGACTTTCAGTCCCGGCCCCGCTTGGTTTAGGTTGGCGGCCATCGTCACTTTCGCATCACCCATATCACCCAGGTCAAATTAGGGAGCCCTAGCCATGCCCCAGCCGTTCGATCATACGCCGGTTATTCCGGTCCTGACCATCGAGCGGGTGGAGGATGCCATCCCGCTCGCGACCGCGCTCATCGAAGGCGGGCTCAACGCGCTCGAGGTGACCCTGCGCACGCCGAGCGCGCTCGGCGTGATCGAGAAGATCGCCCGCGACCTGCCGCATGCCCTGGTCGGCGCCGGCACGGTGCTGCGCACCGCCGACGTGACAGCGGCCAAGAATGCCGGCGCCAAGTTCCTGGTGAGCCCGGGCCTGACCCAGAGCCTCGCCGCGGCCGGCATCGCCTCGGGCCTGCCGTACCTGCCGGGCGCCGTCACGCCGAGCGAGGTCATGATCGCCCGCGAATTCGGCTTCTCGTTCCTGAAATTCTTCCCGGCCAAGGAGTATGGCGGCGTCGCCATGCTGAAGGCTTGGGCCCCGATCTTCCCCGGCATCGAGTTCTGCCCGACCGGCGGCGTCAGCGAGGCGAACGCCGCCGAGTACCTGGCGCTGCCGAACGTGCCGGTCGTCGGCGGCACCTGGGTCGCCAATGCCGAGGCGATTCGCAGCGGCGACTGGGCCGGCATCCGCGAGCGGGCCCTGCGCGCGTCGAAGCTGCGGCCGCCCCGGTAACCGGCTAAGCCCCGTCCTCGACGCAGCTGATAGGGCGCGCGGCTAATAGACCGCGCGGCCGCCCGACAGATCGAAGACCGCGCCGGTCGAGAACGAGCATTCCTCGGACGCGAGCCAGGCGATCATCGCGGCGATCTCGGTCACGAGCCCGAATCGGCCCATCGGGATCTTCGACAGCATGTACTGGATATGCTGCTCGGTCATCTGGGCGAAGATCTCGGTCTTGATCGCGGCCGGCGTCACGCAATTGACGCGGATGCCGGTCTGCGCCAGCTCCTTGCCCAAGGATTTGGTGAGCGAGATGACGCCCGCCTTGGCCGCCGAATAGGCGGCGGCGTTCGGATTGCCCTCCTTGCCGGCGATGGAGGCGATATGGACGATCCGGCCATAGTCGCGGCGGCGCATGCCGGGGATGACGGCGCGCGAGCACAGGAACGGGCCGGTCAGGTCGACGTCGAGCACCCGGCGCCAATCCTCGACGGGATAGTCATCAACCGGCCGGTTCGGGCCGGTGATGCCGGCGCTCGTGACCAGGATATCGGTCGGGCCGATTGCCCGTTCGCTGTGTTCCAGTGCCGCGGCGATCGCGTCCGGATCGGCCACGTCGACGGCGACGCCGAACTGGCCGATCCGTTCGGCCTCAGCCGCAGCGACCGCCCCGTCACGGTCCCAAATCGCGACCCGCGCGCCGGATGCGGCGAAACGCTCAGCCACCGCAAGTCCGATGCCGCGCGCCCCACCGGTGACGATCGCCCGTCGCCCGTTCAAATCGATCCGGTTCATCCGTCCTCCCAAAACTGCGCCAATATGTCTGACAATTAGTCTTCCGCTCGGCGTGCGGCTGCCTTAGGATCACGCAACGAAGGGGGTGGTCGTCAAGGGCGGCTCTCTTTTCCGAAGGCGGGCGCCTAGACCCGTCCGGGGAAAGGTTTTTTTGGGGGAGGTCGCCGGTGAAAGCTCTCGGGCTATCTTGGTGCCAGGACCGATGCGGGGTGCGGCTTAACGCCGGTCCGCAGCCGTTCGATCTCGCTCGTTGAAGGCAGCGGGAGGATAGGCGAGCAATGGCATCGGTCGGCATTCGCGGCGTCAAGAAGCAGTTCGGTTCGGTCCAGATCATCCACGGAGTCGACATCGACATCGCGGACGAGGAATTCGTCGTGCTCGTCGGCCCGTCGGGCTGCGGCAAATCGACCCTGCTGCGCATGATTGCCGGCCTGGAGCAGATCAGCGGCGGCGAGATCTCGATCGGCGGCACGGTGGTGAACAGCCTGCCGCCCAAGGAACGGGACATCGCGATGGTGTTCCAGAACTACGCGCTCTACCCGCACATGACGGTCTACGACAACATGGCGTTCAGCATGAAGCTGCGCGATGCGGGCAAGACCGAGATCGACAGCCGGGTCCAGCAGGCAGCGGAGATCCTCAGCCTCAAGCCCTATCTCGACCGGTATCCGCGGCAATTGTCGGGCGGGCAGCGCCAGCGCGTCGCCATGGGCCGGGCGATCGTGCGCGATCCCAAGGTGTTCCTGTTCGACGAGCCGCTGTCGAACCTCGACGCGAAGCTGCGCGTGCAGATGCGCACCGAGATCAAGGCGCTGCACCAGCGGCTCCGCACGACATCGATCTATGTCACCCACGACCAGGTCGAGGCCATGACCATGGCCGACCGGATTGTCGTCATGCACGATGGCGTCGTCGAGCAGATCGGCTCGCCGCTCGAGCTCTATGACTTCCCGGCCAACCAGTTCGTGGCCGGCTTCATCGGCTCGCCGGCGATGAATTTCCTGCCCGGCACGCTCCGGCGCGCCGCCGGCACCGCCTGGGTCGACAGTGCCGGCGGCGTGCGGCTGCCGCTGCCGCCCATCGCCGGCGGGCGGGACGGCCAGCCGGTCGTCTACGGCATCCGGCCCGAGCACCTGACGCTCGATGCGGCCGGTGTTGCCGCCGCCGTGTCGGTGGTGGAGCCGACCGGTGCCGACACCTTCGTCTATGCCGAGATCGGCGGCGTGCCGATCTGCGCCACGTTCGACGAGCGCCACGAGTTTCACCCCGGAGAACCGATCGCGCTCGCCCCGCGGCTTGACGCGGTCCATCTGTTCGACGCGGCCACGGGGACCAAGGTCGCCGCTTCGGCCTGATCTGTTTCCTGACGAACGGCGCCCGCCGAAGAACGGTGCCGACGCAATGAGAGAGGGAGGACGTACATGACGGACATCACGAGACGAGATGCCATCAAGATCGGTGCCGCGGCGGCGTTGACCGCGGGGGCGGCGGGCCTGGTCGGCGGCGCTGATGCGCAGGCCCAGACGGCCTTCGCGCTGAAGCCGGAGGCTGGCGCCTCGCTCAAGGTCTTGCGCTGGAAGCGCTTTGTGCAAGGCGACGAAGACGTCTGGCTCGCCAACAGCAAGAAATACGCCGAGACGACCGGCGTGCAGGTCCGCGTCGACAGCGAGAACTGGGAGGACGTGCGTCCGAAGGCCGCCGTCGCCGCCAATGTCGGCAGCGGCCCGGACATCATCATCACGACGAACGACGACGCCCAGAAATTCCCGGGCAAGCTCCTGGACGTGAGCGACCTTGCTGACTACCTGGGCGGCAAGTACAGCGGCTGGTATCCGGTCTGTGATCGCTATTCCAAGCGCGACGGCAAGTGGATCGGCATTCCGATGGGCTGCGCCGGCAATGCGCTCGTCTATCGCAAGAGCCATATCCAGAAGGCCGGGTTCGAGGAGATCCCGAAGGATCTGCCGGGCTTCCTGAAGCTCTGCCAGGGCCTGAAGAAGAACGGCACGCCGGCGGGCTTCGCGCTGGGTCATGCCACGGGGGACGCCAACTGCTGGACGCACTGGTGCCTGTGGGCCCACGGCGCCAAGCTGGTCGACGAGAATAACCACGTGACACTCGACAGCCCTGAGACCGTGGCGGCGCTCGAATATGCGAAGCAGCTCTACCCGACGTTCATCGACGGCACGCTGAGCTGGCTCGACCCGTCCAACAACAAGGCGTTCCTGGCCGGCGAGTGCAGCCTGACCTCGAACGGCATCTCGATCTACTACGCGGCCAAGACCTCGACCGATCCGGCGCAGAAGGCGATGGCCGAGGACATCTACCACTCGAACTTCCCGATCGGTAAGCCCGGCATCCCGACCGAGCAGAACCTGTTCTTCAACATGGTGATCTTCAAATATTCGAAGTATCCCAACGCGGCGAAGGACTATCTGCGCTTCATGATGGAGCAGGAGCAGTATCTGCCCTGGCAGACGGCCTCGATCGGTTACGTTGCCCATCCGCTGGCGGCCTACGCCTCGAACCCGTTCTGGACTGAAGACCCGAAGGCGACGCCTTACCGCGACGCGGTCAAGGTCATGCGCGACACGGGCTATGCCGGCGCGCTTGGCGCCGAATCGGCGCAGTGCATGGCCGACTTCCTGATCGTCGACATGTTCGCCAAGGCCTGCACCGGCGCCGTGTCGCCCGCCGAGGCGGCGAAGCAGGCGCACGAGCAGGCGAAGCGGATCTACAAGGCGTGATGCGGCGGGCGGGATCGGCCGACGGTCGATCCCGCCCGAAGCCGGAGATTGAAATGTCATGACGGTCGTATCGGAAGGGGTGGGCGGACGGGCCGGCCGCCGGCAGGGGTTGCTCGCGGTCATTGCCGACAGCAGCGATCTGCTCGGCTGGCTGTTCATGGTGCCGGCCGCAGCCCTGCTGCTCGTTTTCCTGGCCTATCCGCTGGTGCTCGGCATCTGGCTGGGCCTGACCGACGCAACGCTGGGCGACCCTGGCCATTTTACCGGGTTCGATAATTTTCTTACGCTCTTCAGCGACGACGTCTATTGGCTGAGCGTGTTCAACACGATCGTCTATACGGTCGTCGCCAGCGCCGCCAAATTCCTCTTGGGCCTGTGGCTCGCCATGCTGCTGAACGAGCATGTGCCGTTCAAGGCCTTCATCCGCGCCATCGTGCTGCTGCCCTGGATCGTGCCGACGGTGCTGTCGGCGATCGCGTTCTGGTGGATCTACGACGCCCAGTTCTCGATCGTGTCCTGGGCCTTGAAATCCATGGGGCTTATCCACAGCAACATCGATTTCCTGGGCGACCCGACGAACGCCCGCATCTCGGTCATCATCGCCAATGTCTGGCGCGGCATCCCGTTCGTCGCGATCTCGTTGCTCGCCGGCCTGCAGACCATCCCGGCCTCGCTCTACGAGGCGGCGACGCTCGACGGTGCTTCCGGCTGGCAGCGCTTCCGCTTCATCACGCTACCGATGCTGACGCCGATCATCGCGGTCGTCATGACCTTCTCGGTGCTGTTCACCTTCACTGACTTCCAGCTGATCTACGTGCTGACGCGCGGCGGGCCGATCAATGCGACCCACCTGATGGCGACGCTCGCGTTCCAGCGCGCCATTCCGGGCGGCCAGCTGGGGCAGGGGGCAGCACTCGCCACCTCAATGATCCCGTTCCTGGTCGCTGCCGTCATGTTCAGCTATTTCGGCCTGCAACGCCGCAAGTGGCAACAGGGCGGACGCGACTAGAGCCCCCTCCACGCCGACAAGGACAGCGCCCCATGGCCCGTACCCTCGCCGACCAGGCTGGTGGCATGAACTATCTGGTGTCGACCCCGCGCAAGGTCGTCACCGTCTATCTGCCGCTCGCGATCTTTCTCTTCGTGCTGCTGTTCCCGTTCTACTGGATGGCGATCACCTCGATCAAAAGCAACGATGAGCTCTACGACACGAGCCACGGCAGCCCGTTCTGGGTGATCAAGCCAACCCTGCAGCACTATTACCACCTGCTGTTTGAGACCGAATATCCAGCCTGGATGTGGAACACGATCATCGTGTCGGTCGTGTCGACCTTCCTGTCGCTGTTCGCCTCGGTGCTGGCTGCCTACGCGATCGAGCGGCTGCGCTACAGGGGTGCCAGGACGGTGGGCCTGGCGATCTTCCTCGCCTATTTGGTGCCGCCGTCGATCCTGTTTCTGCCGCTCGCCTTCATGGTGCTGCAGTTCGACATGTTCGACAGCAAGTTCGCTTTGATGCTGACCTACCCGACGTTCCTCATCCCATTTTGCACCTGGCTGCTCATGGGGTACTTCAAGTCGATCCCCTACGAGCTTGAGGAATGCGCGCTGATCGACGGCGCCTCGCGCTGGCAGATCCTGGTCAAGATCATCCTGCCGCTCGCCGTGCCCGGCCTGATCTCGGCCGGCATCTTCGGCTTCACCTTAAGCTGGAACGAGTTCATCTACGCGCTCACCTTCATCTCGTCGTCGGAGAACAAGACGATCCCGATCGGCGTCGTGACCGAGCTGGTCGAGGGCGACGTCTATCATTGGGGGCCGCTCATGGCCGGGGCGCTGCTGGGCTCGCTGCCGGTCGCGATCCTCTATTCCTTCTTCGTCGAGCACTACGTCTCGAGCATGACGGGGGCAGTCAAGGAATAGGGCGGACCAAGCTTGCAGCAGATCATCGCGGAGACCGACCGGCCGCGGACGCGGGCGAGCCTTGCCGCCGATCTCGCGGCGCTCGGCGTGGCCCCGGGGCAGCTCGTCATGCTCCATGTCTCGCTGCGCGCGCTCGGCTTCGTCGTCGGCGGTGCCATGACCCTGCTCGATGCCGTGCTCGATCGGCTGGGGCCTGACGGCACGCTGATGATGCCGGCGCATTCGGCCGATCTCAGCGACCCGGGCCAATGGGCGGCACCACCGGTGCCGGCGGGCTGGGTCGAGGAGATCCGCGCCGCAATGCCGGCGTACGATCCCGCCCGCACACCGACATGGGGGCTGGGTGCGGTGGCGGAGCTGTTCCGGACCTGGCCGGGCGTGATGCGCAGCAACCATCCGGCAGCCTCGGTGGCGGCGCGCGGCCCGCTGGCGGCGGAAATCGTCGGCCGCCATCCGCTCGATGATCCCCATGGCGAGGCGTCGCCGCTCGCCCGGGCCTACGACCGCGACGTCAAGCTCCTGCTGCTGGGCGTCGGCTGGAATCGAGCGACGCTCTTGCACTTGGCGGAGCGCCGGGCCTGGCCCGATGCGGCCCCCGTATCGGCCGGCGCCCCGATAACGCGCGACGGGCGCCGGGTCTGGCAAACCTATCGCGATTACGACAGCGATCCGGAGCGGTTTGCTGCCGTGGGCGAGGCGCTGGCGGGCGACGTTGTCCGCGGCAAGGTCGGCTCGGCGGCGGCGATCCTGGTCGATGGCCGCACCGCCGTCGACACCGCGGTCAGGGTTCTGGCGCGATCCTGACCGCGTAGGTCGGCCGGCCGTCCTCGTCGATCAGGCCAAGGGCGGCGAGGCGGTGGAGGGTCGCGCGGAAGAAGTCGGCCGTGCCGGCGCGGCCGGCGCCTTCGAGCCAGTTCTGTTCCTGGAATGCCAAGATCGCCGGTTGGCCGAGCTCGACCTCCCACAGGATGCCGAGGAGCGAGGCCATGGCCTCTTCGGTCTCGCGCGTCGCGTCGTCGGCCGCGCGCGCGCCGTCGGCGATCGCGATCTCGCCGGTTTCCGGACCGGCGCCGAGCCCGAAGTCGGGCAGGAACCGGCGCGACGGTGACGCGATCTGGTAATGGGCGACCTCATGGACCAGCACGGCTGGCTCGCTCTTGGTCCTGACGCGCGCGCCATCCCAGCTGAACGCCTGCTGCGGTGCCTCGGCGAGCGGCTGCATGCCGAAACACTCGGTCAAGGCCACGGCGTCGGCATGCCAGAGCTCGACCGGCCCGCCTTCGGCCGCCCGGCTGTCGGCGATGCGCCGGAACACGGCGGTCTCGAACGGCGCCCCATCGAGCGCCCGCTCGAACGCCGCCAGCACCAGGTCGAGCGCATGGGGCGCGATCGGTGTCAGGATCATCAGGCAGGCTCGGGACGGGCGGACATGGCGGGAATGGAAGCTTGCCGAAAGTCCAGGTCAGTGCAAGAGCCCGCCGGGCGCGGCAGCCATGAGCCAGGCCGGTTCGTGCCTAGGGGCGCCTCAGCCGCGCCATGTAATAGGCGTCGACGAGCACGCCATCCCGGAGCCCGAATTGCCGGGCGACGCCCTCGCGCTCGAAGCCGCAGCTTTCATAGAGCTTGATCGCCGCCGCGTTGTCGACGAACACCGTGAGCTCGATGCGGGTCAGGCCCAGCCAATTCTCGCCGAGGTCGACGGCGGCCTCCAGAAGCTTCCGGCCGATGCCGCGTCCGTGAAAGCTGTCGTGCACGAACAGGCCGATCTCGCCAACATGCCGGCGCCGGCCTTCGCCCTGGTTGAGCGACAACAGGCCGACGACCTTGCCGTCGAGGATGGCGGCGAGGCGATGCCGGTTCGGATCGGCCGTATCGAGCCGCTTGCGCAGCACGTCGCGCGACGCATAGGGCAGCCGCAGCGTGCCCCAGATGCAGCGCGGCTGCTGGAACAGCTCGGCCGCCGATTCCCAATCGGCCATGTCGAAGCCGCGGATCACAATGTTCTTCATGGCGCAGGTGTCTTTCTCGGGTGGGTGCGGGGATCGAGTTCGGCCGCTGCCGGCGTCGAGTTCGAGACGAGCTGGAACGGCGTCTGGAGATACGACGGCCGTGCGCTGCGCCGTGCCATGCGGAGTGCTACGACGCCGGCGAGTGCCGCCGAAGTAATGGTGCAATAGACGAAGAGCCCGGCCGGCCCAAGCCACTCCATGAGCGCCGCGCCCAGCAGCGGGCCGACCGTGGCGCCGATGCCGTAGGCGAACAGCAGGGCGCCGGCGGCGGCAACCCGGTCCTCCTCGGCGACATAATCGTTCGCATGGGCGGCCGTCACCGGGTAGATCACCTGGCTGACGCCGCCGAACACCAATGCCAGGGCCAGGAGCGACCAGAGGCCGAAGCCCTCCGCGGCCGAGAGCACGCCCGAAACCGCAGTTACGCTGATGATGACGACGAGCAGCACACTCCGCCGATCGAACCGGTCGGAGAGCCGCCCGACCGGCAGCTGGAACAGCAGCGCGCCCAGGATCGTGACGCTCATGAACACCGAGATGCGCGGGGTCGAAAGCCCGATGCCCTGGGCATAGATCGGTGCCAAGCCGGCGAAGGCCGCGTTGATGAGCCCGGCGAACAGCGAGCCCAGCACGCCCAGGGGCGTCATGCGGAACAATTGGCCGATCGACAGCGTCGAGTGGGCGGCCGGCAGCGGCGCCTCCGCATTGGTCGCGGCGACCGGGATCAGCGCCAGGACGAACAGGCCGGCGGTCAGGATGAAGCTGCCGGTGCCGCCGGTCGGCAGCAGGTCGATGAGGTACTGGCCGAGGCCGGTCGCGACCTGCTCGATCATGACGTAGAGCGCCAGCACCTGGCCGCGCGTCGCCTCGTCGGATCGATGGTTGAGCCAGCTCTCGGTGACGAGGAACAGGCCGGCGATGGCGAAGCCGCCGCAGGCGCGGAGCCCGGTCCAGGCGACCGGGTCGACGACGAGCGCCTGGAACAGGACCGAAGACGACAGAAGTGCCGAGAAGATCGCGAAGGCTCGGATGTAACCGACGCGTCGGACGACCCTGCCCGACAGCATGGAGCCGGCCATGAAGCCCGCGAAATAGGCGGCGAGGATCAGGCCGATGGTGAGCTGCCCGAACCGCTCGTAGGCCATGCGCAGGCTGAGGAACGTCTGGAACAGGCCGGCGCCGAGCAGGAGGATGCTGACGCCGAACAGCAGCGCGCCGACATTGCGCAAGATCCGCCCCAAGCCCGCCCCCGCGATTGTTTGCCGGTGCCCGATCACCCGCCCTCCGTGCGGACCATAGCTGAAGCATGGCGGCCTGCGCACGCACCGCTTGGCGCGGCGGCGGAAACGGCCTATGGGAACGCTGATTTTGGGTATTGCGATCGAGGACGGGAATGACGGGCGAACCCTTCTGGCGTGCGAAGCCGCTGGCGGCGCTCAGTGCCGAGGAGTGGGAATCCCTCTGCGACGGCTGCGGCAAATGCTGCACCATCAAGCTGCAGGACGAGGATACCGACGAGATCCTCTATACGGACGTGGTGTGCCATTTGCTGGACACCCACAGCTGCCGCTGCAGCCGCTATAAGGATCGGGCGCGGCTCGTGCCCGACTGCGTCAAGGTCACGCCGGACAATATCGCCGACCTGGGCTTCATGCCCTCGACCTGCGCCTATCGGCTCCTCGCCGAGGGCAAGGATCTGCCGGATTGGCATCCGCTCGTCAGCGGCCGGCGCGATTCGGTGCATCGCGCCGGCATGTCGGTGCGCCACCGGGTCTTTTCAGAGGAAGAGATCGAAGAGGAAGACCTGCCCGGCCATATCGTCGACTGGGTGCGCTGAACGGCCTTCAAATGTCGCGGTGGTTTTTCTCGGCCGGTTCCGCCGGCGCGGTGACGACGCGGCTGACCGGCGCCGCTTCGCCCGGCGCTGCCACGGGCGCGCGCAGACCGCCGGATCGGGCGACACGCAAGGCAACGCCGCTCAGCCTGTTGTCCAGGCTGCGGTGTAGCATGCTGGCTTCGAGATAGGCGGGATCGCTTGCCGCGGGAGCATCGCCGACCGACAGCGACAGCTCGACGCCCATGACGCCGAGCTTGGCTTCGACGCTCGGCAAGCCGGCGCCGACCAGTAGCACAGCCGCTGCCCCGGCGCCGAAGGCGGCCGATCCGATCGCGAGCTTTCCCAAATCCCGGGCTGGCATCCCCACCTCCATCCCTCAGGAAGGACGCGGGTAATCTAGCGGTGAACGTGCAAGAGGGCGAGCGGTTTCGGCGCCGCAGCCTTGGGTCAGCGGCGGCAGCGCCGATTGCCGCGCCGGCTCTCGCCGACGCTCGAGATATAGATCGCGACCACGGCGAAGGCACCGAGATCGCAGAGTTCGCTCAAGATCATCTGCACCATGGCCCTAACCCTCCGAGGCCGATGTGGTGCAGGTAATACGCTCCAGCTGGCAAAAACATCCCCGGCAATGGCATGCCAGCCGCGCATTTTTCTACCGAGGCGGGTATTCCCCCATCGCACCGGTGGCAGCACCCGCATTCCCTCGCCCATGAAATGGGAGAGGGAGGGGCCCAATCCGCCAGGATTGGGAGGGTGAGGGTGTTGCTGCGGCGAAACCCTCACCCTCCCGTCGCTCTGCGCCGGGGCCCTCCCTCTCCCGCAAGCGGGCGAGGGCGATAACGAACGCGATCGCCGCTATTCCGCAGCGGTGCGTGCCGGCTCCTCGGGCTTCCAGCGCAGGACCGGCTGGCGGGCGGCCGAGGTCTCGTCGAGCCGGCGGCGCGGCGTCAGCGTCGGGGCGGCGCGGAACTTGTCGACCTTGCCTTCCCTGGCTTCGGCCGCCAGCGCCTTCAGCACGCCGATGAACCGGTCGAGCGTTGCCTTGCTCTCGGTCTCCGTCGGCTCGATCAGGAGCGCGCCATGCACGACCAGCGGGAAATACATGGTCATGGGATGGAAGCCCTCGTCGATCAACGCCTTGGCGACGTCGAGCGTGGTGACGCCGGTGTCCTTGAGGAAGCGGTCGTCGAACAGCGCCTCGTGCATGCACGGACCCTCGAACGGCGCCGTCAGGTCGTCCTTGAGGCCGGCCAAGACGTAGTTCGCGTTCAGCACCGCGTCGCTCGCGACCTGGCGGAGCCCGTCGGCGCCATGGCTCATCATGTAGGCGAGCGCCCGCACGAACATGCCCATCTGGCCATGGAAGCCCTTGAGCCGGCCGAGTGCCTGGGTTGCAGCACCCTCGGCCTTTTCAAGCACTTCGAAGCCGTTCTTGCCATGGACGACCCAGGGTAGCGGCGCGAACGGCGCGAGCGCGGCCGCGAGCACGACCGGACCGGCACCCGGACCGCCGCCGCCATGCGGCGTCGAGAAGGTCTTGTGCAGGTTGATGTGCATGACGTCGACGCCGAGATCGGCCGGCCGGACGCGGCCGACGATGGCGTTGAAGTTGGCGCCGTCGCAGTAGAAATAGGCGCCCGCCGCATGGACCGCGTCCGAGATCTCGCGGATCTCGGTCTCGAACAGGCCGCAGGTGTTGGGGTTGGTCAGCATGACGGCGGCCACGTCGGGCCCCAGCTGCGCCTTGAGCGCCGCGAGATCGACCCGGCCGCGTGCATTGGCCGGCACGGCCTCGACCGTGAAGCCGCAGGCGGCCGCGGTCGCGGGGTTGGTGCCGTGCGCTGATTCCGCGACCAGCACCTTGTTGCGCGTCTCGCCCTTGGCCTGGTGCGCGGCGCGGATCGCCATCATGCCGCACAGCTCGCCATGGGCGCCGGCGGCGGGGCTCATGGCGACCGCCGGCATGCCGGTCAGCACCTTCAGCCAATGGGCGAGCTGGTCGATGACCGCCAACGCGCCCTGCACGGTCGAGACCGGTTGCAGCGGATGGATGTCGGCGAAGCCGGCCAAGCGCGCCATCTTCTCGTTGAGCCGCGGGTTGTGCTTCATGGTGCACGAGCCCAGCGGATAGAGGCCGGTGTCGATCGCGTAGTTCTTCTGCGACAAGCGCGTGAAGTGCCGGACGATCTCCGGTTCCGAGATGCCGGGCAGGCCGATGCGGCCCTTGCGGGCATTGGTGCCCAAGCGGTTCTTCGCCTTGGGCGGGGCGGGCAGGTCGACGCCGCAGCGGCCCTCGCTGTCGCGCTCGAACAGCAGCGGCTCCTCGATCTGCAGGCCGCGATGGCCGCTATAGGTGCCGCTGGCACCCAGGTCGGCGGTGAAGTTGCTGATTGCCTTGCTCCACTCGTTCATCGCAGCACCTCCTGGAGCTTGGCAGCGAACGTGTCCATGTCCGCCTCGGTATTGGTCTCGGTCGCCGCGACCAAGAGCAGGTTCTTGAGCTCCGGCCGGTCCGGATAGAGGCGCGAGACCGGCACGCCGGCGAGCACGCCGTGGCCGACGAGCGCCTCGACCACGTCCGCCGCCGGCTTCGGCAGGGCCATGGTGAACTCGTTGAAGAAGCTGTCGTTCAGCACCGTGACGCCCGGCACGCTCTCGAGCTTCTCGGCGAGCAGCGAGGCATGGGCGTGGTTGATCTCTGCCAGGCCCGTGAAGCCGATCTCGCCCAGGAGCGACATGTGGATGGTGAAGGCGAGGGCGCAGAGCCCTGAATTCGTGCAGATATTGCTCGTCGCCTTCTCGCGCCGGATATGCTGCTCGCGCGTCGAGAGCGTCAGCACCCAGCCGCGCCTGCCATCGGCATCGACGGTCTGGCCGACGAGGCGGCCCGGCATCTGGCGGACGTATTTGTCGCGCGTCGCGAACAGGCCCACATGCGGTCCGCCGAATGTCAGCGGGTTGCCGATCGACTGGCCCTCGGCCGCGACGATGTCCGCGCCCATCTCGCCCGGCGGCGTGATGGCGCCCAGCGAGACGATCTCGCTCACGACGACGACCAAGAGCGCGCCCTTGGCATGCGCCGCCGCAGCGAGCGCCGAGTAATCGCGGATCCGACCGAAGAAGTCCGGGTTCTGCACGACGACGCACGAGGTCTTGTCGTCGATCAGCGCCGCCAGGTCCTCGTCCGCCTCCGGATGCGGGTCGGCGGCGACGATCGTGACGCCGGCGAAGCGGGCGTTGGTCTCGGTCGTCTCGCGATAGTGCGGGTGCAGGCCGCCCGACAGCACGGCGCGGCTGCGACGCGTGACGCGGTTCGCCATCATCACCGCCTCGGCGGTGGCGCTGGCGCCGTCGTACATTGAGGCGTTCGCCACATCCATGCCGGTGATGAGCGCCACCTGCGTCTGGAACTCGAACAGGTACTGCAGCGTGCCCTGAGTCACTTCCGGCTGGTACGGCGTGTACGAGGTCATGAACTCGCCGCGCTGGATGATGTGATCGACCGTCGCCGGCACATGGTGGCGATAGGCGCCGGCGCCGAGGAAGCTCGGCACCGATCCGGCCGGAACGTTCTGGGCGGCGAGCCGGGCGAGCGCACGCTCGACCTCGAGCTCACCCTGGTGCGGCGGCAGGTCGAAAGGTTCGTCGCGCCAGGCGGCCTTCGGCACGTCGCGGAACAGCGCGTCGACCGAGGGGACGCCGATGGCGACAAGCATCTCCCGACGTTCCGCCTCCGTCAGCGGAAGGTAGCGCATCAGTTGCTCTCCGCGACCATGGCTTCGTAGGCCGCCTCGTCGAGCAGATCGGCGAGCTCGCCCTTGTCGGCAACGGTCATCTTGAAGAACCAGCCGTCGCCCGTCGGGTCGCGGTTGACCAGCGCCGGGTCGTCGGCCAGCGCCTGGTTGCCCTCGGTCACTGTGCCGGAGACCGGCGCATAGATCTCGCTCGCGGCCTTCACCGACTCGACGACGGCCGCTTCCTTGGCCTTGGCGACGACCTTGCCGGCGGCCGGCACCTCGACATAGACGACGTCGCCCAGCGCCTCGGCAGCGTGGGCCGTGATGCCGACGGTCGCCGTGTCGCCGTCGACCCGGATCCATTCATGGCTCTTGGTGTAACGGATCTCGCTCATCATTCGAACTCCTTGGGGACGGCGGCGTGAGCCGCGGTAGTAACCGCGGCATTAGCCGCGGTAGTAGCGGTGGGGAACGAAGGGTAGGGCCACGACCTGCGCCGGCCGCGGCACGCCGCGCACCATGAGCGTCACGGCCGTGCCGACTTCGGCGTACTTGGCGTCGACATACCCCATGGCGACCGGGCCGCCCTGGCTCGGGCCGAAGCCGCCGGAGGTGATTTCGCCGATCTTCTGGGTGCCGTCGGTGATCTCGGTATGCTCGCGCGCAGGCGCCTTGCCCTCGGGCAGGATGCCGACGCGGCAGCGCGGCGCCCCTCCGGCCAACTGCTGCTGGATGATCGCGGCGCCGGGGAAGCCGCCCTCGGTGCGGCGGCGCTTGCCGATCGCCCAGGCTAGATCGGCCTCGATCACAGTGGTCGTCTCATCGATGTCGTTGCCGTAGAGGCAGAGGCCGGCCTCGAGTCTCAGCGAGTCGCGGGCGCCGAGACCGATCGCGGCCACTTCCTCGTGCTTGAGCAGCAGGCGGGCGAAGCGCTCGGCGTCCTTGGCCGGCACCGAGATCTCGTAGCCGTCCTCGCCGGTGTAGCCCGAGCGGGTGACGAAACAATCGATGCCGTCGAACGTGACGTTAGCGGCGGTCATGAACGCCATCGTGGCGACCGACGGCGCCAGGCGTGCCAGCACGGTCACGGCGGCCGGCCCCTGCAGCGCCAGGAGTGCGCGATCCGACAGCGGCTCGACCGTCGCTTGGGTCCCGAGCCTCGCCTTCAGATGGGCGATGTCGGCGTCCTTGGTCGCGGCATTGACGATCAGGAACAGGTGATCCTCGAGGTTGGTCACCATCAGGTCGTCGAGGACGCCGCCCTTATCGTTGGTCAAGAGCGTGTAGCGGGTGCGCCAGGGCTTGAGTGCCTGGATGTCGCCCGGCACCAGCGTTTCGAGCGCGGCCGCGGGATTGGCGCCGCGGAGGCGCAGCTGGCCCATGTGCGAGACATCGAACAGGCCGGCCTTGGCCCGGGTATGGAGATGCTCGCCCAGCACGCCCAGCTTGTACTGCACCGGCATGTCGTAGCCGGCGAAGGGCACGAA
Organism: Aliidongia dinghuensis; assembly: GCF_014643535.1. NCBI lineage: Bacteria > Pseudomonadati > Pseudomonadota > Alphaproteobacteria > Rhodospirillales > Dongiaceae > Aliidongia > Aliidongia dinghuensis. Next base: position 333,033 of record NZ_BMJQ01000004.1, read on the forward strand.
TTTGGCGCCGAGCTCGGCATGGAGCTCATGGAGCGGCACGCGCTTCAGGGCTGTTTCGGTCGGGGCGGCGCTCATGGTTCCTCTCGGGACGAACAGTGTGGACGCGTAGAGACCCGTGCTTGCACGGTTCGCGCCCCCTCTGTCCTGGGAACCTGAAAGATTGGCCGCGGCCGCGGCTTACCTCGTCGGTGAGGCGCCGATGGATCGGTGCCTGCTTTCCAGAGTCGCCGTCCCCTCGCGGTCCTTTTGCCTGAGAGTTTCCGGGGCGGTTGCTCCTTCGGCGCGGCAGAGCGATGCTGGCTCTCCCGTCTCTCCCACGAGGCTCAGTGGCTGGCGTCACCCGTCGCATTTTCGGGTTCCGCTGTCAACGCGCGAGGTCACCCCGGCGATGGAAATCTGGACGATCGGCTATGAGAAGGCGGCGCAGAGCGACGTCATCGCCGCCCTCGAGCGTGCCGGCATCCGCACCGTGATCGACGTGCGCGACCGGCCGCAGTCGCGCCGCGCCGGATTCTCGAAGAGCATGCTTGCGGGTTCGCTCAACGCGGCCGGCATCGGCTATGTCCACCTGAAGGCGCTCGGCACGCCCAAGGAGGGGCGGGTTGCCCATCATACGGGCGATCAGGTGACGTTCTGGCGTATCGTCGACGAGTCGCTCTCGACCGAGGCGGCTGGCGAGGCGCTCGAGGAGATTGCGGTCCGCGCCAAGGCTGAGCGCTGCTGCCTGCTTTGCTACGAGGCGGACTGGCGCCAGTGCCATCGCGCCCGCATCGTCGAGCGACTCGGCTGCCCCGCGCACCACCTGGAGGCGGTCGCGAGCTTTCTCTGAGCGTCAAGCACCCTCTGAGCGTCAAGCACCGGCCGTCTTCGGACGGGGCAGGAACCGCCGGGCGAGCGCCGCCAGCGCCGGCACCGTGGTCGGCCGCAGCAGGCGCGCGTCATAGCCGGCCATGCGCCGCTCGTTCTCGCTGAGACAGAGCGCGATGAGGGCCTGCGGGCTCAGGTCGCTGCCGACGGCGCTGCCGCCGGTCATGGCGAAGTTCGCGTCCTGCGCCGTGCCGTCGGCGTCGATGCCGCGGGCAATGCCGATCCGCTCCCAGATGAGAAACGCCCAGACGGCAACGACGCGCGCCTCGAACGCGATGCGGCGCCACCAGGGCAGATTGCGCCGATGCCAGGCCACCCAGTTCGCGAAGAACAGGATGTGGCGCGCCTCTTCCTGGATGACCGGCTCGAAGGTCTCGACCAGCTCGGGCGGAAAGAAGCCCGATTGCTTGGCGAGCGCGAACAGGCCAAAGGCGAAGAAACTGTCGACGCATTCGCTGTAGCCGGTAACGAGCCAGGCCCATTCCGCATCGGCCGGCGGCGGGTAGGCGGGCTCGGGCGCGAGCTTGATGCCGTAGGACGCGACGAGGTGACCCAGCACGACCTTGTGCCGCGCTTCCTCGCCCGCATCCATGTCGAGCGCCTGGCGCAACAGCGGCTCGCTGATCCGCTCGGCGAAGGTCTTGACCCGAATCGAGGCGCGGCCCTCGGTCTGCACCGCGATGTCCCAGATCGGCAGGGACGTCAGGCGCTGGAACGCGTCCGGCTCGAGCGTCGGCCAGACCATGACCGCCGGCTTATAGGGATTATGCGTCTCGAGCAGCATGCGGCAGAACAAGCGGAGGTGCTCGGCCGAGCCGATGCGGACCGGCCCCGCTTCGGGCGCTGCCCAATGGCGCATCACATGGTCGGCGGTAGCAATGGCGGCGGCGTCGGTCATCCAGGTTCCCTGCGGCAATCCAAATCCCGCAGAGCTATGGGCGCTAAGTGCTTGAGGAAAAGCCGTTGCGACCCCGTGCCACAGCAGCGCCGGATGGGTACTGAGGGAGTGCGGGGCATTCGCCGAGGGCCTCATCGGCGCCGCGCTCGACGCAATACCTTCGGAATCCCGTAAGTAATCGGGAACCGCTTAATCGCTGGCCGATGCAGTTTTCCGGCGGGACAATCGCCCGTTGGCCCGTGGCGGTAATCGGGCCTGACATTCCCGTCGCAGCGAGAGCGCATTGGGGGGAAACTCATGGCACGAGATCAATCCCTTTCCCGCCGCTTCGTCCTTCTGTCCGGCGGCGCAGCGCTCGCCGGGGCCGCACTTCCGACCGGCGCCGCCGCGGCCCTGGGGCCTGAGATAAACAAGCTGCCGGCACCGAACTATGCCGTCCACGACTATCCTGGGAACCCCTACCTGCGGCCGCAGGGCGGGCCGCTCGCGAGCCCATGGCCGGCGCCCAGGACCGTGAAGAGCGGCCCCGCGCTCGCCACGCGCCGCATGCGGAGGACGGCGTCGACCCCGCGGCCCCTCGCGGTCCCGCTGGCCCCGACGACGGCAGACTGGATGCCCTCGACGCTCGTGCTCTACGACACGACGGGCCAATCGGGCTGGCTCGGCGAGCTCTACGCCATCATGGCCGTCAACCTGGCGAGCCATTTCGGTAACTGGACCGCCATGCCGGTCGTCCAGTACGAATCTGGCGAGCTCAGCCAGTATTCCTGCGTGATCTATATCGGCTCGACCTATGGCGAACCGATCCCGACCGCGTTCCTCGACGACGTGCTGGCGGGGACCCAATCGGTCATCTGGGTCTATGACAACATCTGGCAATTGACCGCGCGCGCCGCGAACTTTACCGCGCTCTATGGCTGGAACTGGTCGCAGCTCGATTTCTCGACGGTCGCAGAGGTCGACTACAAGGGTCAGAAGCTGAAGCGCTATTCCGCGAACGGCGCCGGCATCATGAACTACGCCGTGGTCGGCTCGAACGTGAGCGTGCTCGCGACCTGCGTCCGCTCCGACGGCACGACGTTCCCCTGGGCCTTGCGCTCGGGCAACCTCACATATACCGGCGACAACCCGCTCGTCTATATCTCGGAGGGTGACCGCTACCTGGCGTTCTGCGACCTGCTGTTCGACGCGCTCGCCCCCACCACGCCGACCCAGCATCGGGCCCTCGTCCGGCTCGAGGACATCGACCCGACCTATGACCCCACGCAATTACGCGCAGTCGCGGATTATCTCGCGAGCCAAGGCGTGCCGTTCGGCTTCCAGATCATCCCGCGCTACCTGGATCCGAATGGCGTCTACAGCAACGGTGTGCCGCAGAACATCCCGCTCAGCAGCAAGCCGGCGATGGTCAGGGCGATCCGGTACATGCAGGACGCCGGCGGGGTCATGATCAATCATGGCTGGACCCACCAATATTCCAATGTCCCGAACCCCATCAACGCCGTGACGGGTCGAGATTGCGAATTCTTCCGCGTGACGCTGAATGCCGATTCCACGCCCAACTACCAGGGGCCGTTGCCGCCGGATTCGGACACCTGGGCGGCCGGCCGCTTCCTCTCAGCTCAAGCGGATCTCCAGGACGCGGGGCTCGACCTGCCGCCGCTCGTGACATTCCCCGACTATGCCGCCTCGGCGACCGATTACGCAGTGGCGGCGGAGATCTTCAACGCGCGTGCCGAACGGTCGCTCTATTTCAGCGGGCTGCTGACGGACGGCGGGCCGATCGACTATACAAGGTTCGTCGGCCAGTATTTCCCCTATGTCGTCTACGATGTCTACGGCGGCACGACCCTGCCCGACAATCTGGGCGGCATCGCGCCCCAGGGGTTCGACGTCTCGCCGGCGCGCCTGCCGGCGGACATCCTGGCGGATGCGCAGCGTAATCTGGTCGTGCGCGACGGGTTCGCGAGCTTCTTCATTCACACCGACAACCTCAGCTACCTCCAGGCCGTCGTCACCGGGGTGCAGGGCCTGGGGTACACCTTTGTCGCGCCCGACAGCCTGTAAAGGGTCGCAAGCCCTGTTGCCAGCTCGGGCTTCGGCTTAGTTCAGCCGCCCGAACCGGTCCGTCCGGCAGGCCGAGAGATCGATGTCGACCGGGCGCTCCAGTGCGAGATCGCGCGCGATCCGGCCGGTGATCGCGGCGAGCGTCAGGCCGATGTGCTGGTGGCCGAAGGCGAAGATCGCGTTGCGGGCGCGCGGGCTGGCCCCCAGCATCGGCAGATAGTCGGGCAGGGTCGGCCGGTCGCCGGTCCAGCGGCTCACCTCAGTGAGGTCCTGCCGGCCGAAGAGTGTGCGCATGTGACGCAGCAGCGCCTCGGCGCGGCGCCAGTCCGGCGCCTCGCCGGCACCGAGCTCGACCGTGCCGGCGAGGCGCAGGCCCATGGCCATGGGCACCGCGATGAAGCCGCGTTCGGCGAAGGTCGTCGGCAGCTCGAGCGGCGGGCCGTTCTCGAGCATGACGTGATAGCCGCGCTCGCCGCTGATCGGCGTGCGTGCGCCCAGCTGTTCGGCAAGGGTGCGCGACGCGATGCCGGTCGCGAGCACGACCGCGTCGACCGGCGTGTTGCGCTGGTCGGTGTGGATGCCGATGACGCGGCCGTCGCTGAGGTTGAAACCCGTCACCCGCTCGCGCCGGATCGTGCCGCCCTCGGCGATGAAGCGCTCGGCCAGGCGGTTCACGACGCCGTACGGATCGACCGTGTGGGCGGCATCGGGATAGAACCGGCCGCCCGCTGCCGGCCGGGTGAGGCCCGGGACCAGTGCGTTGATCCGCTCGGCCGACAGCAGCTCGACCCTGACGCCGTTGTCGCGCAGGATCCGGGCATCGTCGGCGCTGGCGGTGAACGCCTCGGGTTGTTCGTAGGCGACGAGCGCGCCGGCGGTATGAAACAGATCGCCCAGCCCGGAAAGCCGGATCTCCTCGTCCCAGGCGGTGCGGGCGCGGCCGAGGAGGGCGGCCAGCGCCTGCGTGCCGAGCCGCTCCTGGCCCGGCAGCGAGGCCCTGGCCGCGCGCCAGAGCCAGGGCCAGACGCGCGGCACGCCCGCGAACTTGAGACAGAGTGGCGCCAGCGGATCCGCCAGCATGCGCGGCACGCTCGCCAGGATATCGAGCCGGGTCAGCGGCCGGACATGATCGATCGCGATGTTGCCGGCATTGCCGAACGAGCAGACGGAGCCCGGCTCCGCCGGGTCATAGACGGTGACGGCGGCGCCCGCGCGCTGGAGCGCACGGGCGGTGCTCATGCCGATAATGCCGGCGCCGGCGATCGCGATCTGTGGGGGCATGGCGCGCAACTCAGGCGAGCTGGAAGCCGCCGGCAAGCGGATCGCGGCTGTCGACGAAGATCGTATTGAGCCCGTGCTGCCGCGCCCAGCCGGCGATGCTGGGCACGATCGCATCCGTCGTGCCGATCCGGTCGGCGGCCTCGACCCGGCCTTCGAACAGCGTGCCGATGATGCTCTCGTGGATGAAGTCCTGGCCGACCGCGAGACGGCCGCGTGCCACCAACTGCGCCATGCGGGCTGAAGTGCCGGTGCCGCACGGCGAGCGGTCGATCGCCTTGTCGCCATAGAACACCGCATTGCGGGCATGGGCGCGGGCGTTCTGCGGCTTGTCGGTCCATTGTACGTGGCCGACGCCGCGGATCGTCGGGTCGAGTGGATGGACCGCGTCGAACGCCCGGTTGACCGCGGCGCGCACGCGCGGGCTCAGGCTCACGATCTTGCCTGCGCCGAGCGCATCGATGCCGGCGTAATTCTTCTGCGGCTCGACGATCGCATAGAAATTGCCGCCATAGGCGATGTCGACCACGAGCTCGCCCAGCCCCTCGACCTCGATCTTGAGGTCGGCGGCGGCGAGGAACGACGGCACGTTGCGGATGCGCACGCTGTCGATATGGGCGCCGTCGCGCACATAGGTCGCGGTCACGGGACCGGCGGGCGCGTCGAGCCGGAGCGTGCCTTCGACGGCCGGCGTCACGAGGCCGTTCTCGAGCGCCATGGTGACCGTGCCGATCGTGCCGTGGCCGCACATGGGCAGGCAGCCCGAGACCTCGATGAACAGGATCGCGATGTCGCAATCCGCCCGCGTCGGCGGATAGAGGATCGAGCCGGACATGACGTCATGGCCGCGCGGCTCGAACATCAGCGCGCGCCGGACCCAGTCGAAGCGGGCCAGGAAATCCTGGCGCCGCTCGCTCATGGTCGCCCCCTTGAGCAGGGGGCCGCCGCCCGTGACCAGGCGGACCGGGTTGCCGCAGGTGTGGCCGTCGATGCACGAGAATGTGTGCCGGCCTTCCGGCACGCCGCCGAAGGTCGGCATCAGGCGATCTCCGCGATCCGGGCCCTCGTTTCGAGCGCCGTCTTCATCAGGCCCTCGACCAAGGCGCGCTCGGCACCTTCCAGCATCAGGCGCGGCGGGCGGGTCCGCTCGGAGCCGCGGCCCATGATCTGCTCGCACAGCTTGATGCATTGCACGAGGTCGGCGCGGGCATCCAGGTGCAGGAGCGGCATCAGCCAGCGATAGAGCGGCATCGCCTGCTGGGCACGGCCCTCGCGCACCATGGTGAAGAGCCGGTGGCACTCGACCGGGAAGACGTTGGACAGACCCGAGATCCAGCCGACGGCGCCCAAGGTGCCGGTCTCGAGGATCACGTCGTCCAAGCCGCAGAACAGCTGGAACCGGTCGCCGATCAGGTTCTGCAGATCGACGAAGCGGCGCGTGTCGCCCGAGGATTCCTTGATCGCGACGATCGTGTCGACGTCGGTCAGCTGCTGGACCATTGCCGGCGTCACGTCGTTCCGATAGGCCGGCGGGTTGTTGTAGATCATGATCGGCAGGTCGGAGACGGCGGCGACGCTCTTGAAGAAGGCGACGATCTCGCGCGGGCTCGCCGAATAGACCATCGGCGGCATCAGCATGAGCCCATCCGCGCCGAGCTTCTCGACGTCGCGGGCATAGGTCTCGGCTGCCTTCGTCGAATTCTCCGCGACGCCGGTGATGACCGGCACCTTGCCGGCCGCCGCCTCCTTGATGGCCGCCACGACCTCGCGCTTCTCGCCGGCGGTCAGTGCCGAGTTCTCGCCGACCGAGCCGCAGGCGATGAGCCCGTCGATGCCGTCCGCGACAAGAGCGCGCACGACCTTCTGGGTCGCCGCGAAATCGATGCTGTCATCGGCATGGAACTGGGTCGTGACCGCCGGGAAAACGCCCGTCCAAGTGACCTGCTTCGCCATGATCTCTGGTCCTGGTGTTGGATTGGATAAAGGCGTATCGCATATTTTATCCAATCTTACAATCCGTCGATCGACCTGTTATGGTGCCATCGTCGATCGGCGGAACGGCCGGCATAACGAACGTGGGCGCAACGAACGAGGGGAGCGGTGTGGCTGTAACGGCGACGGTTTCACGGGCGCAGGTGTCCCGGGCGCGCGGCGGGACGCTGAAGCGGCAGACGGTGACGGAGGCCGCGGCCGAGGCGATCCGCGAGCGCATCCTCGCCGGCGACTATGCCGAGGGCGAGAGCCTGCGCCAGGACGCGCTCGCGGCCGAACTGGGCGTCAGCCGCATCCCGATCCGCGAGGCGTTCCGGCAGCTCGAGGCCGAGGGGCTGGTGACGCTGCACGCTCATCGCGGCGCCGTGGTCTCGGCCCTGTCCTTGGACGAGATCGCCGAGCTGTTCGACCTTCGGGCGCTTCTGGAGCCCGACCTCTTGGCGCGCGCGATCCCGAACATGACGGAGGGCGACCTCGCCGCGGCGGAACGGATCCTGCAGAGCTACGAGAATGCGCTCAACGACGCCGACGTCCATGCCTGGGGCGAGATGAATTCCGAATTCCATCTGACGCTCTATCGGCCGGCCGGCCGCAGCCGCTCGCTGGGCATGGTCCAGAGTTTGCTTGGCAATACCGATCGCTACACGCGGCTGCAGCTGGTGCTGACCAGCGGCGTCGAGCGCGCCCGGGCCGAACATGCCCAATTGTTGAAACTCTGCCGGCAGCGCAATGCTCAGGAAGCGGGCGATCTAGTGCGCCGGCATGTGCACAGCGCCGGCGAGGATCTGCTGGCGTTCCTGCGGCAGCATCGTCCTGGCTAGCGAGGACATACGGCCGAATTCACGAAGACGAACTCACGAAGACAGGCGAGGGAGCTCGGGAAGTATGAGTGGCATTCTGTTCACCGGCGGCCGGTTTCTCGATGTGCGCGCAGGCGTGGTGAAGGACGGCATCGACCTGCTGGTCGAGGGCGACCGGATCAAGGAAGTGAGCGACACGCCGATCAAGGCCGCGACGGCCCGGCGGGTCGATCTCGGCGGCAAGGTGCTGATGCCGGGCCTGATCGACGCCCATATCCATATCTTCCTGTCGGAAGTGAACATCCAGCACCTGGCGGGCGTGCCGCTGACGCTGCTTGCCGCCAAGGCGGGCGTGATGATGCGCAACATGCTGATGCGCGGCTTCACGACCGTGCGCGACACCGGCGGCGGCGACTGGGGCATGCAGGTTGCCTCCGAGACCGGCCTGGTCGAAGGGCCGCGTCTCTTCATCTCGGGCCAGGCGATCAGCCAGACCGGTGGTCACGGCGATTTCCGGAACCGGACCCAGACCGAGATCGAATGCGGCTGCTGCTCGGGCCTGACATACACGACGCGCATCGTGGACGGCGTGCCGGAGATGATCCGTGCCGTGCGCGACGAGCTGAGAAAAGGTGCTAACCAGATCAAGATCATGGTCTCGGGCGGCGTCGCCTCGCAGTCCGATCCGCTCGACAGCCTGCAGTTCCGCCTGGACGAGATCGCGGCCGCGACCGAAGAGGCGCGGAATTGGGGCTCCTATGTCTGCGCCCATGCCTATTCGGCCGAGGCGGTGAAGCGCGCCGTCGGCCAGGGCGTGCGCTCGATCGAGCACGGCAACCTGATCGACCAGGAAGCCGTCGACCTGATGAAGGAAAAAGGCGCCTTCCTGGTGCCGACGCTCGTCGCCTATGACGCGATGCGCCGGCGCGGCCGGGACTTCGGCTTGACCGAATACAGCCTCGCCAAGAACGAGGTCGTGCTCGAGGCCGGCTTGCGCTCGCTCGACATGTGCCGCAAGACCGGTGTGCCGATCTGCTACGGCAGCGACCTCCTGGGTCAGCTGCAGGACGACCAGTCGCGCGAGTTCCTGATCCGCAGCGAGGTCATGCCGGCCACCGAGGTCATCCAGTCGGCGACGGTCGTCAATGCCCGCCTGCTGCAGCGCGAGGGGCAGCTGGGCGAGCTCGTGCCCGGCGCCTATGCCGACCTGCTCGTGGTCGATGGCGACCCGACCCGGGACCTCAGCCTGTTCCAGGACCAGGGTGCCCATATCCCGGCCATCATGAAGGCCGGCCGTTTCTACAAGAACGCGCTCGGCGCCTGAGGATCGCCGGATGGTCCCGGGCAAGCGCTTGGGCGAACGGCTCGGACGGCTGGCCTATGGTGCCGCCGTCTGGGGCGGGTTCGGCTTCCTCATCGTGCCGATCCTGCTTGTGCTGTGGCTCAGCTTCTTCTCGAACGAGATCCTGACGCTGCCGCCGGATGGCTATTCGCTGCGCTGGTACACAGGCCTGCTGGGCAAGCAGGATTTCGTCGACGGCTTCCTCCTCAGCCTGGAGGTGGCGCTGCTCGCGACCGCGGCCGGGCTCGCCGTCAGCCTGCCGGCGAGCCTCGTACTCGTGCGGGCGCGTTTCGCCGGACGCGAGGTGCTGCTCAACTTCCTGATGGCGCCGCTCATCGTGCCGGCGATCGTCATCGGTGCGGCGCTCTACATCTTCTTCATTCAGATCGAGATCGTGACGGACATCCCGCTCGCGGGCTCGCTGCCGGGCCTGGTCGGCGCGCATGTCCTCCTGACCATCCCCTGGTGCATCCGGCTCCTGACCGCGAACCTGGTCGGCCTCGATCCGGCGATCGAGGAGGCTGCCGCGAGCCTGGGCGCGCACGGCTGGACCGTCATCCGGAAGGTGACCCTGCCGCTCGTCTGGCCGGGTCTTGTCGCAGCGGCGCTCTTCGCGTTCGTCGTCAGCTTCGGCAACCTCGAAATCTCGCTGTTCCTGGTGGCGCCCGGCGAGACGACCCTGCCGATCGCGATCCTGCAGTATCTTGAATGGAAGCTCGACCCGACGATCGCCGCCGTCTCCACCCTGCAGGTCCTGCTGATCGGGGCGGGGCTGGTGGCGACCGATCGGATGGTCGGCCTGGCAAGGGTGGTCTAGAGAAATGCCCGCACTGATTCTCGATCGTCTGACCAAGCTCTACGGCACCCACGCCGCGGTGGAATCGCTCTCGCTCACGGTCGATGACGGCGAGTTCCTGGTGCTGCTGGGGCCGTCCGGCTGCGGCAAGACCACGACGCTCCGCATGATTGCGGGCTTCGTCGAAGCGAGCGACGGCCGCGTCTCGCTTGGCGGCCGAGACATCACCCAGGAACCGCCGCATCGGCGCAACATCGGCGTCGTGTTCCAGAACTACGCGCTGTTCCCGCATCTCTCGGTGTTCGAGAACGTCGCCTTCGGGCTTCGGCGGCGCAAGCGCCCGGAAGCGGAGATCAAGGAGCGCGTGACGCGCGCTCTGGGCCTGGTTCGGCTCGAGAGCTTCGCCGAGCGGATGCCGAAGCAGATGTCGGGCGGCCAGCAGCAGCGCGTCGCGATCGCCCGCGCGCTGGTGATCGAGCCGGACATCCTTTTGCTGGACGAGCCGCTCTCGGCCCTCGACGCCAAGCTCAGGCACGAGGTGCGCCAGGAGCTGAAGGCGCTGCAGCGGCTGCTCGGCATCGCGACCATCCTCGTCACCCACGACCAGGACGAGGCGATGAGCCTCGGCGACCGGCTCGTGGTGATGAACGCCGGCAAGGTCGAGCAGATCGGCACGCCCCAGGCGCTCTATCGCCGGCCGGCGAGCCGCTTCGTCGCGGGCTTCATCGGCCGCGGCAATTTTCTCGAAGGTTCGGGCCAGGGACGGCAGTTCACGACGAACAACGGCTGGACGCTCGAGGCCGAACGCTCGTTCGACGGGGTCCAGACCCTGATGCTGCGGCCGGAGGCGCTCGCCATGGCGGCCGCAGCCGGGCCGGGACGCGTGCCGGCGCGCGTGTCGCTGGTGACCTATCTGGGGCCGATCGCGGAAGTGGCGTTGGACTTGCCGGGCGGCGATCGCCTGCTGGTCGAGCAAGCGAGCGGCGGCTGGCTCGATCGGACGGCGCCGGGCCAGGATGTCTGGGTCGAGATCCCGCCCGACGCGATCATCGGCCTTGATGCCGACGGTCTCGCCAGGGCCTGAGCAAACGAGAAACTAAATAACCGACAAAGAACGCGAAACCTTACGGCTGGGGAGTGCTGATCATGACGGGGAACATTACGCGGCGTCGTTTCGTGCAAGGGCTGGGAGCAGGGGCCGCAGTCGCCGGCCTGGCACCCAGGACCGGGCTGATCGGACAGGCGGAGGCGGCTGGCGGGCAGGTGATCGTCGGCACCTGGGGCGGCGACTACCAGAACCTGATGGATCAATACATCGCCAAGCCGCTCATGGGCCCGACCGGCTACCAGATCGTCTTCGACACAGGCATGGACACGGCGCGCAAGACCAAGCTCCTGGCCGAGAAGCCGTTGCCGCGCGGCTCGATGGACGTGGTGGCGCTGACCCATTCGGGCAGCTACGAGATGTGGAAGAACGGCACGCTCCTGGAGCTCGACACCAAGAAGATCCCGAATGCCGTCCACATCCTGGACAAGCTCAAGACCCCCTATGCGGTGCCGCACATCTATACCGGCCGCGTCATCCTCTATAACCCGAAGTACGTGAAGGAGAAGCCGACCAGCTACAACGACCTGTGGAACCCGGCCTATAACGGCAAGGTCGGCGTCATCGACATCCAATACCAGACGACGATCGAATCGGCCGCCATGATCGCCGGCGGCTCGCTGTCGAACTACGAGCCGGGAAAGGCGAAGCTGCTCGAGCTCAAGAAGCAGGGCGTCAAGATCTACCCGACCAACGAGGCCATGGCGTCGGCGCTCAAGACCGAAGAGGTCTGGATGTGCATCATGTGGAAGGCGCGCGGCGTCATGTGGCAGAACGCCGGCATCCCGATCGAGATGGCCAATCCCAAGGAAGGGATCGTGCTCTATGTCTCGGACCAGGTCGTCGCCAAGAACGCGCGCAACAAGGACGGCGCCTATGCCTGGGTGAACGCGCTGCTCGATCCGTCGGCCCAGGTCCAGTTCGCCCGCGGCATGGGCTACAACCCGACCGTCAGCAATGTCGAGATCCCGGCCGACCTGAAGGCACGCATCGATTTCCCGCCTGACGTCATCTACCTGGCGCAAGACCAGGACTATCTCGCCAAGAACGACGCGGCGCTCAAGGACTGGTGGGACAAGGAATTCAAGGCCTGAGCGGCGCCATGGCGGACGTTGCGGCCCCAGAGCAGCGGGGCTTCTGGCAGCGCGGCTTCGGGCGGCGCAGTTTCTGGCAGCGGACGGGGGCGATGGCCCCCGCGAGCCTGCTCGTGCTCGTCTTCCTGGCCCTGCCGATGCTGTTGATGCTGCGCTTCAGCTTCAACCGCTTCATCCCCGGCCAGTTCATGGTCGAGGCGACGACGCCGGAGAACTACCTGAAGCTCGCGACCGATCCCTATTACCGCCATGTATTGGCCTTGACGCTGACCGTTTCGGTGAGCGTCACGCTGCTGGCGCTCGTCATCGGCTGGCCGGTGGCGCAGTTCCTGGCGCGCACCCAGAGCCGGCACAAGGGGCTCATGCTGCTGGCCGTGGTCCTGCCGCTCTTCGTCGGCAACGCGGTGAGGGCCGCCGGCTGGATGGTCGCGTTCGGCCGGGAGGGGCTGGTCAACGGCTTGCTCCAGGCCCTGGGCCTGATCGACGCGCCGCTCGACATCATGTTCACGCCGACCGCCGTTATTATCGGCATCGTCTCGGTCAACCTCTCCTATGTCGTGCTCACGCTCTCGAGCGTGATCGAGGGGATCGACCGCAGGGCCGAGGAGGCGGCGCTGAGCCTGGGGGCGACGCCGTTCGAGACCTGGCGGCTCGTGACCCTGCCGATGGCGCTGCCCGGGTTACTCGCCGCCGGCGTGCTTTCCTTCATCCTGTCGATGAATGCCTACGCAACGCCGGTCCTGCTCGGTGGCCCGAGCTTCCAGATGATGGCGCCGGTCGTGGCCGACCAGGTGCTGCAGCGCGCGAACTGGCCGTTCGGCGCCAGCCTCGGCTTCGTCCTGATGCTTGTCACCCTGTCGCTGACCGCCAGCATGAACTGGCTCGTCGGGCGGCGATATGGGCGATAGCGTCGAAAAAGGGATTGCTCAGTGCACCGTCAAGCCCGGCCATGACGAATGAAGATGAGCAGTTGGCATGAACTGCGCTGCAGAGGCATGATCGGAAAAAGCAAATAGAAGAACGATTTGTGAAGATGCCCTCTACCATTCTCGAAACCGAACGTCTGATCCTGCGCGAACTTGCCGTCGACGACGCGCCGTTCATTCTGACGCTGCTCAACGACCCGTCCTGGCTGCGCTTCATCGGCGACAAGGGCGTGCGCACGCTCGACGATGCGCGCGCCTATATCGAGCGCGGTCCGAAGGCGATGTATGCGCGGGAGGGTTTCGGCCTGTGGCTGACGGCGCTCAAGGTCGACGACACGCCAATCGGCCTCTGTGGCCTGATCAAGCGCGACACGCTGGAAGACGTCGATATCGGCTTTGCGTACCTGCCTGCCTATGTCGGGCAAGGTCTTGCCTATGAGGCTGCGGCGGCAACGCTCGCTCATGGCCGCGACCGCGTCGGCCTCGATCGCATCGTCGCGATCACCGCGATCGACAATATCCGCTCGATCCGCCTCTTGGAGCGGATCGGCCTTACCTTCGTGCGGCGCATTCCTTTCCCGCCCGACGGCGAGGAAGTGAACCTGTTCGGCGTCGTCTTCCAGCCGGTTCAGCGCAGTGCGTTGTGAATGAGGAAGGCCGCGAAATCGGCCGGCTTCAGCTTGGGGGCGACAAGCTCGGCCGATCCTTCGAGCGCGCGCGTCACGACGATGTGGTTCTCGACCTGGGCGGGCGTCACCTTGAAGATGCCGCGGACGCCCTTGATCTTGGGATAGAGCGCCGGGTCGATCATCTTGACCTTGCCGGCCAGCTTCTCGATCGCCGCCTCGTCGCTCAAGCCATCGGCCGGCGCCTGTTTCACCAGCGTCCAGCCCGGAAAGCCGGCCCAGCCGGCGGCGGCGAGCGCCTTTGGGTCCTCGTCGGTCACGCCGACCTTGTAGACATGCTTTGACAGGCCGACGTCCGAGGCCCAGTCGCTGAGGCTCGCGCTGCGCGCGACATATATCGTTGCCATGGACGCCATTCTCAGCCGGATCGGGCGGGGCGGTCAACCGCCGGCCGTGGTCGAACACCGGCTGTATCTTCGCACAAACCCGCTACACTCGCCCGACGCCTACCCGATTCGGAGAGGACACGATGCTCGAACAGCTCATTCATCCGCTGCAGGTCGAAGAGATGCGCCTGCTGCTGCGGCTGCGCGAGACGCGGCGGCGGCGGCGTCAGACGGAGCCTGGCAACGGCCTGACGCTGGGCGAGCGCGTGTCCGATGCAGTGGCGTCGACGGTCGGGTCCTGGCGCTTCATCATCGTGCAGAGCATCATTCTCGCGATCTGGATGCTGCTGAACGTCACGGCCTATGTCGAGCATTGGGACCCGTACCCGTTCATCCTGCTCAATCTGGTGCTGTCGTTCCAGGCGGCCTACACGGCGCCGGTCATCATGATGAGCCAGAACCGCCAGGCCGAGATCGACCGGCGCTCGGCGCAGCACGACTACGACATCAACATCAAGTCCGAACTGGAGATCGAGCTGCTGCACCAGAAGCTCGACATGCTGCGCGAGAAGGAATTCGCCGACCTGATCACGATCATCCGCGGGCTCGAAGGGCAGCTGGCGCAGACGCAAAAGGCGCTCCTGCTGCTGAGCAACAAATAGATGCCGCGCAAGCGGGCCGCCGAACGAGTGCCTCGCCATTGCGGCTGGGGATCGCAACCTTTCGTTAGCCATGATTCAGCTAGGCTCCGCCGATCATGAGCGATCCGACCCCTCAGGAACGGGCCGACTATCTGGTGCGCCGGCTGGAGCAATTCATCCGCGACGGCCGCACCGTGCGTGGCGTGTCGTTCCGGGACTGGCAGGCGATGGCGCGGGCCGAGTTCGAGAATGCCTTCACCGAGGTCGAGCAGCGCAAGCGCGAGATCCGGCAGGATGTGAAGCTACGCCGGCTGCTGCTGGTTGCGTCATCGACGCTCGTCACCATCGGCTTCTGGGGCGGGGTCATGGCGCTCGATCATGATCGCGGCTGGATCGCGGCCCTGATCATGCTCGCGTCGGGCACGATCCTGCTGGGCGTCGCCAGCGATTTCAGCATTCGCCGGTTGTGGGGCCGCAGGGTCGTCGAGCAGCGTCGCGCGCGCTTCGAGCGGATCGAGAGCTTCGACCGGCAACTCCGCCAGCTTGAGACGGAAATCCACCTGAAGCTGAAGCGGGCCGAAGCCAAGGCCAGGGCAGGTTGAGGGGCGGGCCGAGATGAGCGCCGCGTCTTCGGGCGAACCATCCTTAAGGTTGGCTTCACGGCCGAGGCCTAGCGTGTCGCGGTGAGCATCGATTCGCGACCCGCCGAAGGCACGAGCATGTATCTTTATCGCGATGCGACCGAGTTTGCCGCCGCAGAGCCTCCTGTCGCCGAACCGGGGACGGCGTCGTTGCCGGCCCTGATCCTCAAGGCCTATGAGGACGCGGCGTCCGGCGGCGTCCTGGTGATCGGTACGGACCGCCGCATTCTCTCGCGCAACCGGCGGTTTCTCGACATGTGGCGCCTGCCGGAGGCAAGTGCCGCGGAGGGTGCGTTCTGGGCCCTGCTCTCCGGCATGGGCGGGCTCGTGTCGGATCCTGCCGTCGTGCTCGACCGGCTGCGCGATCCGCGCGCGTTCTGCGACGAGGCGGGCCGTCTCGACGGGCAGGTCTTTCGCCTGATCGACGGGCGCACGCTCGAAATCGCCGGCCGCAGCCTCTGCGGCACGGCGGACGAGGCGATCGGCTGGGTCTGGTATTTTCGTGAGCTCGAGCGCGAGGCCCGGCTTGCCGCAGCCCTGCGCAAGGCGTCGGCATCGGAGCGCAAGGCGATCCGGAACGAGGCGCGGCTGCGTGACGCGATCGAGACGATCCCCGGCGGCTTCGTGCTGTTCGACGCCGAGGAGCGCTTCGTCGTGTGCAACGAGGCCTATCGGGCCATGTGGCCGGGCGCCGCGCATCTGCTTGTCCCCGGCACACCGTTCGTCGAGATCCTGCACGGCCTCTGGGACGCCGGCTTCCGGGGCGGCCCCTCGAACCGGGAAGACTGGATCGCCGATCGGCTGGAGCGTTTCCGCAATCCGGGCGGCGCCTACGAGCAACGGCGGAGCAACGGCGGCTGGTTGCTGGTCGACGAGCGGATCACGGCCGAAGGCGGCGTCGCCGGCATCCGCGTCGACATCACCGATCTCAAGCGCCGCGAAGCGCAACTACAGGCGCTCAACGATGCGCTCGCCCAGCGCGAGGCGCAGCTGCGCCATCTCTGCGGCAACATCCCCGGCATCGTGCTGCAGATGCGTGTTCAGGTCGACGGCAGCGTCGCCGTGCCGTTCATCAGCGACCATGTGGAAGACCTCTGCGGCCTGTCGCCCGCGGCGGTCATGGCCGACCCCATGCGGCTGTTCCGCGCCATTCACCGCGAGGATCGCCAGGCGCTGACCGCGGCGTCCCGAACAGCGTCACGGGAGGCGGCACCCTGGCGCAGCTCGTTCCGGGTGGTGCACGCCGAAAGCGGCGCCGTCACCTGGCTGCGGGGCGGCTTCGTGCCGACGCCCTCGCCGGACGGCTCCATCCTCTGGGACGGCGTCATGGTCGACGTCACGCTCCTGAAGGCGCACGAGGAGGAACTGTCCCGCGCGATCGACCGGGCGGAGCTGGCGAACCGCGCGAAGACAGAGTTCCTGGCCAACATGAGCCACGAGCTCAGGACGCCCTTGAACGCCATCATCGGCTTTTCGGAGATCATGCTGTCGGAGCTGTTCGGCCCGCTCGGGCAGCAGCGCTACGTCGACTATGCCCGCGACATGCATGCGAGCGGCCAGCATCTGCTTGCCATCATCAACGCGCTGCTTGACGTCGCCAAGATCGAGGCGGGGCAGATGGAGCTCGACGAGCGCGCCATGTCGGTACGGGCGCTGGTCGAGGATTGCCTGCCGTTCGTGCGCGAAAAGGCGACGGAGCGTGGCATCGAGCTCGCCGTCGCGGTGCCGGACGACCTGCCGAGACTGAGCCTCGATCCCGTGCGCATGCGCCAGGTCTTGCTCAACGTGCTCTCGAACGCGGTAAAATTCACCGAGCCCGGCGGCACGATCGCCGTTGCCGCCGACCGGACCGCCGGCGGTGGCTTGGCGCTTCGCGTCGCCGATACGGGGATCGGCATGACGGCCGAGGAGGTCGCGGTAGCGCTCCAGCCGTTCCGCCAGGTCGATCGCGCCTTGTCCCGGCGCTATGAAGGCACAGGACTCGGCCTGCCCCTGGCGCAGCGGCTGGCCGAGCTGCACGGCGGCCGGCTCGAAATCGACAGCGTACCGGGCGAGGGGACCAGGGTCACGATCCTGATCCCGCCGGAACGGGTGCTCGGCTGACGCCTCAGCGGCGCGTCGGCGCCGCCGGGGCCGGCGGCAGATCTTCCTCGAGGATCGTCATGTGCAGCGCCCAGGAGACCTCGCCGTCCTCCTCGTCGCGATGCAGGACGCCGATGAACTCGTCGCCGATGCGCACTTCCACGGGCGCGCCGCGCTTCGCCGGCGGATCGATGCAGATGCGCTTGTTGTCGAAAGTCCGCCGCAGATAGTCCTGCACGCGGGCGATGTCGGTCGGAGTCATGGGCCTTGTCCTTGTATGAAACGGCCGGTCCTATAACATTTGGGGAGTGCCCCTGGCCTCGGCCAATGCCGGGACCCTCGCCCGCGCGGCAGGCACGGCTCGAGAGCCGCAGGGCCCAGGGTCAGTTGCCGGTCACGAGCGCGCGGAAATCGGTCATGAGCGCGTCGAACGAGGGCTCGTGCACATACATCATGTGCCCGGCGTCGTAATAGCGCATGGTGACGCGCGCCGCGTCGATGCCGTTGCCGGCGATTGTGTTCTCGGCGGCGAAGAACGGCGTTGCCAGGTCGTAGAGGCCGTTGGCCATCAACACCCGGACACCGGCATTCTCGCGCTGAATGCGCCCCAGCTCCGGCGCCACGTTGACGTAGCCGGGCCAGCTCGGCTGGTTCTCGTTGCGCGGCCCGTGCCAGTCCCATTTGGTGAGCGCCACCCGGTTGAACACGGCATAGGGCCGGTCCATCTCGACAGCGAGCGTCCGGTCGAGATAGTCGTTGATCGCCGAGACATAGGCGCTGTCGATCGCATAGGCCGACGGATCATTGTCCGGCAGCTCGCCGACCTGGTCGTAGTCGCGCCCCTGATAGCGCGTGTCGAAACGCCCGAGCACGATGCCGCGCTCGCGCAGCAGCTCCTTGCGGAAGCGCGCGGGGTCGATGCGCAGGTTCGAGCGATCGAGCCAGGCCTCGTCGAGGCCCGAATAGCGCGCGAGCTTCTTCAGCACGCGCTTGCGCTTCGCCGGCTCGAGCCGGCTGCCGGCGAGCAGCGCCGGCGCATATTCCTCGATCGCGAAGCGCCGGACCTCGTCGAGCAGCCGGGCGCGCTCCTCAGGTGGCTCAGCGATCAGGCCGTAGTGATGGGCGGTCGCGGCATAGGTCGGCAGGTAGCTGACGTCGGGCAGCGTGTTGCCCTTCTCGAAGCGCGCGGTGTGGAAATCGAGGATGACCGAGATGAGCGCCAAGCCGTTGAAGGCGACGCCGGCGAGCCCGCCCTGCAGCTTGCCGGCGACCGCGACCGCCCGGGTCGTGCCATAGCTCTCGCCCGCGAGATAGCGCGGCGAGGCCCAGCGCTTGTTCTCGGTCAGCCAGCGCTTGATGAAATCGGCGATGATGCCGGCATCCGCATCGAGGCCCCAGGCCTCCTCGGGCTTGACCTCGCCGAGCGGCCGGCTGAAGCCGGTGCCGACCGGGTCGATGAACACGAGGTCGGTCTCGTCGAGCGGGCAATGCGGGTTGTCGACGATCTCGTAGGGCCCGACTCCGGCGCCGGTGCCGTCGCCCGGCACGACGATCCGGCGGGGACCGAAGGCACCCATATGCAGCCAGAGCGAGGCCGAGCCGGGCCCGCCGTTGAACAGGAACGTGACCGGGCGCTTGGCCGGATCAACCATGCCGTCCCGCACATAGGCGAAGGTGAAAAGGCTCGCGCGCGGCTTGCCGTCGCCGTCGACAAGATGCGTCTCGCCGGCTGTCACCGTGTACCCGAGCTTCGTGCCGCGGAACGTGCCCTCATGCATGGTCACGAACCGCCTGGGCGCCGGCGGGGGCTCCTTGTCCTGCTTCGTGCCGTCCTTTCCGTCGCCAGCGGTCTTCTTGTCCGTGCCCACTCGGTCGGTGCCATCGAGTGGAAGC
Source organism: Aliidongia dinghuensis (assembly GCF_014643535.1). NCBI lineage: Bacteria > Pseudomonadati > Pseudomonadota > Alphaproteobacteria > Rhodospirillales > Dongiaceae > Aliidongia > Aliidongia dinghuensis. The sequence goes on from NZ_BMJQ01000004.1 coordinate 352,467, forward strand.
GAATGCGCAAACGAGCGATCGTCGGGAAACGGCATGTGACGGACAGTCCTTCGTCGTCCTGGAGGTGGGAGCCGTGGAGCTTGCTCCCGTCCCACGGGTGGACACAAGCGCCAACCCATCCCGCACCGCAGCGGAGCCTTGCGCCTGTTTCATTTGAGTTGCGGCCGGGAGAATGCGGATACTCGCAGACGCTCAGGCCAGCAATTCCGGGTTTCCTCCATCGCAACGGGACGTTCCATGACCAAACTGTCGCTCGCCAAGGACAAGATCCGCGTTCTGCTGCTCGAAGGCGTCCATGATTCTGCCATCCAGACCCTGGCGGCGAGCGGCTACACCAACGTCAAGCGGTTGCCGAAGGCGCTCGACGAGGCGGATCTGCTCGAGAAGATCAAAGGCGTCCATCTCCTCGGCATCCGGTCGCGGACCCAGATCACCGACCGGGTGCTGGCGGCGGCGGACCGGCTGGTGACGCTCGGCTGTTTCTGCATCGGCACCAACCAGGTCGACCTGCCGGCGGCGCGCCGGCGCGGCATCCCGGTGTTCAACGCGCCGTTCTCCAACACGCGCAGCGTCGCCGAGCTGGTGATGGGCGAGATCGTCATGCTGATGCGCGGCATCCTGCCCAAGAGTGCCGCCGCTCATCGCGGCGAATGGATCAAGTCGGCCGCCAACAGCTGGGAGGTGAGGGGCAAGACGCTCGGCATCGTCGGCTACGGCAACATCGGCGCGCAGCTGGGCATCGTGGCCGAGGCCTTCGGCATGCGGGTCGTTTACTACGACCACACCGACAAGCTGCCGCTCGGCAATGCCAGGCCGGTGCCCAGCCTCGCGGCGCTGCTCGGCGAGGCCGAGGTGGTCTCGCTTCACGTGCCGGAGACGGCCGAGACGGCCGGGATGATCGGCGCCGCCGAGATCCAGGCGATGCGCAAGGGCTCGTTTCTGATCAATGCCTCGCGCGGCACGGTTGTCGATTTGGCGGCTGCGGCCAAGGCGCTCAAGAGCGGGCATCTCCTGGGCGGCGCCTTCGACGTGTTCCCGGTCGAGCCCGCCGGCGCCGACGAGGAGTTCGCCTCGCCGCTCCGCGGCCTACCGAACGTGATCCTGACCCCGCACATCGGCGGCAGCACCGCCGAGGCGCAGGAGCGGATCGGCGTCGAGGTCGCCCGCAAGCTCGCCGACTACAGCGACGTCGGCTCGAGCCTGGGCGCTGTCAACTTTCCTCAGACGCAGCTGCCTGTGCGTCCGGCCGGCACGCGCTTCCTGCACATCCACCAGAACGTGCCGGGCTTGCTTGCCCAGCTGGTCGAGGTCTTCTCGCAGAGGGGCGCCAACATCACCGGGCAGTACCTGCAGACGCAGGGCGAGATCGGCTACTCGGTGGTTGACGCGGAAGGCGATCTCGACACCGGCGAAATCCTGGAGGCGCTGCGCGCCATTCCCGGCACGATCCGCGCCCGGTTCCTGTTCGAACGGCACTGAAGCCGGTCGAGACGACGGCGCGGCCCCGGATGAGGCCGCGCCGCTTTCTCGCTACCCGCGCCGTCGATTGCGGAACGCTTCGAACGCGTCCTCGCGGTCGCCCAAACCCTTGGCGACCATCGCGCGCATGAGGTTGTCGCCGAGCCGGGCGGCGCCCACGAGCACGTCCGCCGCGACCCCCATCGTCTGGGCCAAGAGACCCGCGCGGACCGCGGGCTCGGCTGAATCGAACACGGCACGGCATTTCACGATCGACAGGCCCTCGACCAGGTCCTGCTCGCCCGCCTCGACCAGAATGTTCCGCGCCGCCTCGTAGGCGACGAAATCGAGCATGCCGGGCTCGAGCCGCTCGACCTTGAGCAGCACCTGCTCGGCCGCGGCTCGGTCGAGCCGCGGCGCGCGCGTGTAGGCCGGCGCCTGCTTCAGGCGCGGATAGAGGTCGAGGCGCTTGGCGTCGGCGCGTTTCGCCCATTCCGCCTCGGTCATGAGGCGCGCTTCCGGGAACTCCGTCTCGGCACCGCTTGGCGACGAGCAATAGACGATGCCGTCCTCGACCTCGTCGACGAAATAGCGCCGGCCGTCGCTCGTGTAGGCGGTGGCGCCGATGCGGAACTTCGAAGCCATGGGCGGGACCCTTTCGGAACTAGGCGGGCGGCGTCTGGGCGGCCCGCCACCATCGCCGTCGATCCTTCGGGTGTTTTTGTTACGGCAGCAAGAGGAACTATCGGACAGAATCATGACGAATGACCGTGCCGGGGTGATGAGAACGCTAAGTGTTAACGCTATGTTGATCCCTTCTACGTTGAATGATCTCATGATCGCTCGCCCCATCCTCCACGGCTGCCTGCTGTCGATGCTCGCCTTCCCGGCGATGGCGGCGGTGCCTGGGGAGTTGGATACCACATCGGCTGACTCCGACCGGTCCTGCCGGCCGTTCGACGCGGGCAAGCTGCTGGCGACTGGCGGCGGGCTCCCGACTTGGTCGGCCGTTCGTCCGACCGTGCCGTGAGGAAACTCGGGTTGTCCCGGTTAGGCCTCTCGCGATCGATCCGGAGCAAGATGCTTCTGGCCTTCCTCGGCCTGAGCACCATCACTGGCGGGCTCGGCATCTGGGGCGCGAGCGAGATCCGCCGGGTCGGGGTGCTCGGCATCGAGACCTATGACCGGCCGCTGATGGCGATCAGCTACGCGCGCGCGGCGAACACGACCTTCGAGCAGCTGAACAATCCGGCGCTTGCCGGCAAGATCACCACGGCTGACACCGATGGCCCGGGAAAGAGCTTCTTCGACGACCTGGATGCAGCCGAGACGCGCGCCTCGTCGCCCGACGCCGTGGCGGAGGTCCGCCACGTGCGGGTCCTGGCGAAGGCCTGGCTCGCGCTCAAGAAGGAAGCGAACCCCGACGCCGACGCGCTGCTGCGGCAATCCAACGAGCTCAGGGCCGCCTTCGACACGCTGATCGAGCAGATGGCCGCCGATGGTCTCGCCAATCGCCAGACGACAAGCGCCGTCGCCGGGCTCGCGCACCAGATGAGCCTCATGCTGACGGCGCTCGCCGTCGCCATCTCCCTGCTGCTCGCCGTCCTGTTGTCGCGCCGCATCGTGCGGCCGCTGTCCTCGGCGGCTGCCGTGGCCGACCGCATCGCCGGCGGCGACTTCGACGCGCGCATTCCCGAAGGCGGCAACGACGAGGCGGGTGCGCTTCTGGGCTCGATGACGGCGATGCAGCAGCGCATCCGCGAGATGGTCGCCAAGGAGAAGTCGCAGCGGCGCTTCGCCGAGGGGCGCCTGGTCGAGGCGCTCGAATCTTCGACCGAAGCGATGATGCTGCTGAACCGGCACGGCGTCATCCTGGTGTGCAACAGCCGGGTCGAGGAGCTGCTGGGCCACGCGGGTTCCGGGGTGAAGGACGGCGACATTTTTCTCGAGGCGGTCGTCGGGGGTGACCGGGACCGGGCGGCCGTGCTCTGCACGCCGGGCGAGCAGCGCCTCGCCGATGGGCGCTGGCTCAAGATCAGCCGTGAGGAGACGGTTGACGGCAATGCCTTCCTGATCTGGAGCGATATCACCCAGCAGAAGGAGAACGAGCGAAAACTCGAGACGGCGGCCTACGAGGATCCGCTGACCGAGGTCAACAACCGCATCTTCTTCCTGCAGCGGCTCGACGCCCTGCCGTCCGACGCGCTGCGCGCGGTCGTCGTGGTGAACGTCGACCGCTTCCGCCGTTTCAACAATGCCTACGGCACGCGGATCGCCGACCGGATCCTGATCGAGATCGCGCGGTTCCTGAAGGGCCTGATCGGGCCGGACGAGATCTGCGCGCGTATCGGTGCCGACGAGTTCGCCCTGCTGCTGGATGCGGCCGACCCGGCGCGCGTCAGGCGGGCAATCGACACGCTCGCCGCTGCCTTCCCGATGGCGCTTGCGATCGACGAACGGGCGATCCCGGTCCACGCCAGCGTCGGTTTCGCGCTGAGCGGGCCCGAGGCGGGCACGCCGCAGGAGCTGCTGGCGTCGGCGCGTGCCGCGCACGAGCAGGCGAAGCGCGCCGGTGGCGGCCGGATCAAATTCTTCGATGCGGCGCTGCGCGAGGAGAGCCGGAGCCGGCTGCGCATCGAGACCGATCTGCCCGACGCGATCCGCAACCGCGACATTCTGCTCAATTATCAGCCGCTCATCGACCTCAATACGGGACGGCTCAGCGGCTTCGAGGCGCTGGCGCGCTGGATGCATCCCGAGCTGGGCCAGATCCCACCGGGCCGGTTCATCCCGATCGCGGAGGAGACGCGGGCCATCCTCGATCTTGGAAAATACGTGCTCGACGCCGCCGCCGCCCAGGCGAAGTGCTGGGTCGACCGGGTGCCGCGAACCGATCGCTTCACCGTCGCCGTCAACATGTCGCCGCGGCAGATCGCTGATCCGAACAACGCCCAGGAGATCCTTGAATTTCTTGATCGGGATCCGGATGCGGCGCGGCTGCTCAAGATCGAGGTGACCGAGGGTGTGCTGCTCGACGACCCAGTCGGCATGGTCAAGCTGCTCAAGGACTTTAAGAACCGCGGGGTCGAGCTGTCGCTCGACGATTTCGGCACGGGCTTTTCGTCGCTGAGCTATCTCCACCGTTTCCCGTTCGACGTGCTGAAGATCGACCGCTCCTTCGTGATCGAGATCGTCGACAACCCCGACGCGCTGCGCCTGGTGCAGACGATCATCGAGCTCGGGCAGGACCTGGGCCTCGAACTGGTGGCGGAAGGCGTCGAGACGGCGGAACAGGCGAAGATCCTGCGCGCGCTCGGCTGCGACATCGGCCAAGGCTATTATTTCTCCCGCCCGATCGATCTCGAGACCGCCACCCTGCTGCTCGACGAAGGACGTGACTGGACGCTTTACGACCAGGACCAACGACGCTTCGCCGCGTCATAATCCTCCAGCATTCCGCTGCGGATGCGCTAGCATTGCATACCCGTAGTATGGAGGAACAACATGGACCGGTTCGAACAGCTGGCAATCCCGACGGGCGACGGCGATGCCGTGCATATGCGGCTGTTCCGGCCATCGGGCGCTGCCAAAGGCGCTCCTCGGGCGGGCGTGCTGATCGTGCCGGCCATGGGCGTTACCCAGACCTTCTACGCCGCCTTCGCCGAATGGCTGGCGGGGCAGGGGTTCCTCGTCGCCACTTTCGACTATCGCGGCGTTGGGCTCTCGCGCCGGGGTGGGTTGCGCCGGCTCGACGTCGATATCCTCGACTGGGCCCGGCTCGACTGCGACGCCGTGACGACTGCGCTCGCCGAGCGGCTCGGCGCGGCACCGCTTTATTGGATCGGCCATAGTCTCGGCGGCCAGATCCTGCCGTTCGTGCCCGGTCATGAGCGCATCGCCAAGATGGTGACGATCGCGAGCGGCAGCGGCTATTGGCGCGAGAACGCCCTGCCGCTCCGGCGGTTCGCATGGTGGCTCTGGTACGTCGTGGCACCGGTTGCGACGGCGCTCTGCGGCTATTTCCCGGGACGGCGCCTGCGCAAGGTCGGCGATCTGCCGGCCGGCGTCATGTGGCAGTGGCGTCGCTGGTGCCTCGATCCCGACTATGCCGCCGGGGCCGAGGGACCGGGCGCGCGGCGCGCCTATGCGGCGCTGGCGCTGCCGATCGTCTCGCTGTCCTTTTCCGACGACGAGTTCATGTCGGCGCGCAATACCGAGGCGCTCCACGCCTGCTATGCCGGTGCGGCGCGCCGGATGAAGCGCCTCAGCCCGGCGGAGGTCGGCATGAAGCGGATCGGCCATTTCGGTTTCTTCCGCCGCGACTGCCAGGACCCGCTATGGCGTGACCACCTGCTGCCCGAACTTGCCTGACAATCAAGCTTGCCGGACAATCAGTCGATGAGGCTCAGGCCTTCGCGCCGCAGCCGGTCGGCGGCGTCGGGGCTGCTCGCGAGTTCGGTCATGCGGACCGCCCAGTAAAGCTCGAGCATCGCCGCTCCGCGATCGAGGAGCGTGCCGGTGCGGCCACCGACTTTGTCGAACAGGGCCTCGATCCGGCGCCGCACGTCGGCGACGAGCTTGCCGAGCGTGCCGTCGACCAGGCGGTCGAGCCCGACCCGGCCGGCGAAGGTCTGGCATTTCCGGAGTGCCAGGATGCTGTTCTCGCAGTCGACGAGTGCCGCGACCGGCGCCTCGGCGCCGAGCGCGACCGCAGTCCGCAATTGTGCCGCCGCATCATCGACCAGACGCGCCACGGCCGCCTCTGCGGTCTTGCGAGCCTCATGGAGATGCCGGCGCGTGTCCGGGTCGTTCCTCAGCACCCGCTCGGCTGCATCCAGCCCGTGGATCAAGGCGCGCGCGTGATCGGCCATGCCGACCAGGTCTTCGCGGCGAACCGTTTCAAGCTGCCGGGCGCGATCGCTCACCTCGCCCACGACGAGGGGCGCCAGGCGATCGAACACCCGGGACCGGTCGGCCGCCGCGAGCCCGAGCGTCAGGCCCATGAAGCTGTGCAAGAATTCCATGGGCCGGGCCATCCGCACCATGACCGTGAGCACCAGGGCGTAGACCTTGTCCGGATCGGTGCCGGCGCTTTCTGTGACGATCCGCCGGACCAGCCCCATCTGCGCGTCGCTGAGCGAAGGGATGGGCCGGGCCGGCAGCGCCGCCCTCAAGGTCTCGACAGCCTCGGCGACCCGGCACAGGGTCTGGATCAGCTTCAGCTCCTCGATAAACCCGGCTTCGGACCCGAGCGCGCGCATCACGGCTACGGGCTCGGCGGCAAGGGCGGCGAGCGCGTCTGCCGCCCACGGCCAGAGCCGCCGGGCGATGGCCATCTGGCCGACCTCGTCGCCGATCTTGGTTCGGCGGAGCGCGGCCTCCAGCCGCTTGCGCGGTTCGACGTCGCCCGCCTCGAGCAGGTAGCGCCACAGCGTTGCCGGGAGGCGCCGAGGCAGCAGGCCGGAGCCGGGCGAGACGGCGCCGTCGGTCATCAGGTCTTCGAGCGGCCGGTAGAACAGGCGCTGCAGGTTGGGCTTGCGCTGTGGCCGTACCTTCACCAGACGCGGCCGGACGTGATCCAGCACCTGCTGAACGCCCGGCACGTGGCGGATCTCTTCGAGCAGCGTGGCGGCCGCGCCGAATTTCTCCTCCGAGATCCGCTCGAGCGGCTGCTTCAGGCCATCGACGATCGGGAGCGCGTCGCTGGGTGCCTGCTCCGTCGCGCGGTCGGTCATGCCTCGGCTCCAGCCCCCTTGCAGGCACGCCGGCGCCAGGCGAGGAGGCCGGCAAGACCGAGCAGCCCCATGCCGAAGACGGCGAGCGAGCGGGGCTCCGGCAAGGTGGTAGCCGCCTGCTGCGTGATGATCTGGCTGAAGTTGAAGCTGGCGAGGACGTCGCCGGTCACGACCCCGCCCGTAGAATGGAGCGTGCCGAGACTGAGGCCGGTGACGGTCAGGGATTCAGTGCCGAGCGAGAAGGTGAGGGGTGCCGCGGTGCCAACGACCAGGGAATCCGTGGTCTTGTTGCTGGACCAGGACCACGGCAGGAGGATGCCCTCGGTCTGCCCGCCGACCGTGAGGTTGAAGCCGGTGGTGAAGCCCGACGGCGTCTGCGCACAGGTAACGCAGTGCGGGCCCACGGTGAAGGTGTAGGTGCCAAGTTCGACTGAGTCGAGATGGGGCGTCGCGTTCGGGTTGACCTTGCCCGAGGTACCGGCGATGACAAACGAATCATAGATCGAACTGTATTCGGCGCCGATGCCGCTGATCGCGAAGCTGCTTGTCGAATAATCGATGTTGCCGGCCCGAGCGGTATTTGTGAAAGCGACAAACACTCCCGCCAGGGCGAGCAGTCGAACAATTTTCATGGCGCACTATCCTCGGGCCAGAAACAAGATTGAATATGAGATAAATCGCCACCAATGAAGCATCGGTTAAATAAGATGCGGACGCGTCGTCGACCGCCGAATATTGGCGGGAAGATGAGAGTATACTTTCAAATTTATTTAAAATGGACCGCGACGCGGGGCGGTGCGCCTCAGGCGATACGCCGGCGCCGCCAGTTGGCCGGGCTCATCCGTACGATGGATGAAAATGCACGGGTGAAATGGCTCTGGTCCGAGAAGCCGCAGGCGAGCGCGATGTCGGACAGCGGCGCGTTGGTCTCGATCATCCGGACCTTCGCATTCTCGATGCGCCGTCGCATGAGCCACTGGTACGGCGTCACGCCGCAAGTCTGCTTGAAGGCACGGGCGAAATGGCTGCGCGACAGGTCGCACTCTGCGGCGAGGTCGGCGATGGACACGCTGCCGTCGAGACGCGCTTCGATGAACTCCTTGACCCGGCGCTCTTGCCAGGAGGCGAGTCCGCCGCGGACCACGGCCGGGCTCTGGCGCATGCCGCCGTAGGTATGGGCGATGTGCGCCTGCAGCGCCAGCATGACATGGTCAATGAAGAAGGTCTCGACGGTCCCGGGCTGCATCAACGCCGGTTCGAGCAGCCGCGCCAGGTCGACCAGGATCGGGTCGCGCGCGCCGCGCGGCCAGGTGAGCGTCTCGATGCGCCGCGCACCGTTCTCCGCCGACATCTGGTCGAGTGCGTCGCGTGGGACATAGATCTGCAGGCAATCGAACGAGCAACTGATATGAGCACTGGGCCGGCTCTCGAGATCGACGATGCTGACAGAGCCCTGCCGGTAGCCGTCGCTATGGACGAGGCGCCTGCCCAGCCAGAGCCGGTGGACGAGCAGATCCTGCAGGGCGAAGCCGATGCTGAACGCCGGCTCGGGCTCGAAACTGCCGGTCGTGAGGTCGATGGGCTCGGCGCATTGCAACCGGGTCACGGCGATGCGGGCGTGGTGCATCCTGGTCGCAACCAGCGTCGGCGTCCGCTTCAGGCCGAACGCATTGCCGAACCGTTCGCCATAGGCACCCTGTTCCGGCAAGGGCCTGATTTCGGTCTGTGATTTCGCCGATACCGCCGCCACTCGTTCCACCGCCCGCGTCCGATGAGACATCGACGCTGACGGTAGCAGACGGGCGTGGCGGAAGTTTTGCGTGTTTCGACGAAAAATTGCGCCGGGTGATCCGGGCTATTGCAGCAGGTTATTGATGAGCACGACCGCATAGATCTTCGCAACGGCGCTGGGAGTGGGAGCCGTCCACCCCATCTGGCCGATATTTTCCCGCCATCCCCGCGCAGGCGGGGGGATGGCGGTGGAAGATCGGGTATTGGCTCGCGTGTCCCTTGCCCAAGCAGAACCGGCATCAAGCCGAGCCCGCTAGCAGCTTTCCGCTCGCGCCGCTTTCCCTAAACTATTGCGGGCCGAAGATCGTGTTGATGATCGAGCCGGTCACCTCCGGCACCTGCTGCTCGAGCGCAATGCGCAGGTGCAGTTCCATGCGTTCGCGCAGGTCCGCATCACCGATCAGGTCGACGATCCCACCGATGGCGATCGTCAGGCCGGCGATCATGGCGCTCTGCCGGTCGACCAGGTTGGCGAGTTCGGTCAGCGCCTGCTGCTGGGCTTCCAGCGCTTCCGCCATCGACGTGTCGTAATAATGGTTACGCTGCGCCATTCTTTGTCGCGCTCGCTCATCGTTGGATGGTTCGGCGTTCTTCGAGCCGTTGATGTTATTTTTGTTGTGTAGCACGGCCCATATCGCCGATGCCATCCGTCATTCGGACCAGACGCGGTCGAACCGGTCTTATTTAAATAAAATCAAAATAAATGGCGACAAGCTCAAAAAAATCGATGACGCAACTGCGAAATGGCCTCGGAGACCCGGCACGACGGATCGCTAAGGAGCGATCGTGCCGGATGCCCGAGGCGGAAGGTGCGCACCGCTCATAAAGCCCCCAGGTGTGGCGGCCGATTGGTGCTGGTGAAGACGCCGCTCTGCAATGTCGCCTGCCGCCGCCCGGCGGGGCGGGCGAGGGGAGGACGCTTGGGCGACCCGTCACAGGGCGATGCCGTCTCCGTTCCGTTGACGGCCATCCGCAGCCGCTCCCGGGCGCGTGCCAGGTGACAGCGCACGGCGGCGACCGAGATGCCCAGGCTTTCGGCGACCGCCTGATAGGACTTGCCCTCGACGCCGACGAGCAGGATCGTCTCGCGCTGGTGCTGGCTGAGACGCGCGAGCGCCGACTGCACGTCACGAACTATAAGCCGCGTCTCGCTCTTGTCCGGCGTCTGCACGGGGCCGCTCCGTTCCATTTCCGCGACCGCGTCGGCTTCGCGACGGCCGCGGCTCCAGTTTGCCCGGAACTGGTTGCGCATCACGGTGAAGGCCCAGGCCTGGAAGTTCGAGCCGGGCTGCCAGGCATGGGCGTTCGCCAGCATGCGGACGATGGTCTGCTGGACCAGGTCCTCGGCATCCTCCGCCTTGCGATGCCAGCGCCGCGCGACCCTCTCGAGGAACGGCATTTCGTCGACGATGAGGGTCGAGAGCAGCGATCGTACCGGATCCGCGGACATTTCCTCGCCGGAGTCCCCAGAGGCACTATTCAAAAAGACGCTATCCAAGTCCGCTTGCTCTACGGCGGCGGTAGACTGGCCCACGCCGCTGGCCACCTCGAATTGGACTTGCATGAAGCCCTCCAGGCGTCCTTCCCCGTCGCGCGGGGTGTCGCGGACGCTCAGCAGTTGGTTGTTTGGCCGTTGAGTAGCCGCAAGTAAGATCGCAGAAAAGTCATGAACAGAAAACTAAAATTTGTCACAAATGGTTACACTGTCAGAAAATCTTACACTATCGCCAGTATGCAAACAAAGTAGTGCCAATTCAGGATCGCGCCGACTGTATATCGATCGCATCTATGCGTGTAATCGGACTACAAGCGTATGTTGGCGGTGACGAATTCTGGGTGTATTCAGCGCAATTGCCGGTTGGGTAAAATTTCCCTGAGATTATCCTAAAATTTTAGGATTGATCCTGGTGTGGGTCGGCAGGTGCCAGCCCGCCTCGTCAAACCGCATTCAAGCCTGCAGGCCCGTTCGGTGAGGCGAGCCCTGGAAGAATAATCCTTCCGGAAACCTTGGGGTTTGGCCCCGTCTGCCACGAGGCAGCCTTTGATTTGGAGAAATAGGATGCTGAAGCTTGTGACTCGCCTCATGAAGGATGATGCCGGTGCGACGGCTCTCGAGTATGGCCTCATCGCCGGCCTGATTTCCCTCGCGGTCGTGACGGGCGCCACGGCGGCCGGCACTGCCGTCAACACCATCTTCACGGCCATCGGCACGAGGCTCGCCACTGCGGCGACGGCGGTTTCTGCCTAACTGGCCGATCACGAAAGACGAAGTGGTGAGGCGGATAAGACGCCGAAGCGCTTCGTCTTTCGTTCCCGAAGAAGAACCCACAACCGATGAGGCAGAACATGTCGACCATCGTGTTTTTTTTCCGGGACGATTCCGGTGCGACAGCTTTGGAGTATGGCCTCATTGCCGGCCTTATCTCCCTCGCCATCGTAACGGGCGCCACGGCGGCCGGGACAGCCGTGAACAACATCTTCACAGCCGTCGGCACGGCACTCGCCAACGCAGCGGCGGGGATCGCGGCCTGATGAACGTCGGCTGGAGGCATGTTCATCGAGATATCGTCTTCAGCCGACCGTTTATTATTCGTTTTTAAATAAAAAGATCGAATTCAATAGATAATTATTTTGTCTATTTGTCTCGCAACTGTCTGGTTTGGCAGGAGAAGCACATGAAAGCGCGAGGTCTGGCCCTGCTTGGGGTCTCCGCCCTTCTGGGATTTGTCGCGATCGCATGGGTGCAGAAGCCCCCGGCGCCGAGCGGCATGGTGAAGATCGTCGTTGCGAAGACGGCGCTGAATTTCGGCGACCGCCTTACGCCCGAAAAGCTGCAGCTCATCGAGTATCCGCCGGCGGCGGTGCCGCCGGGCGCGTTCAACGATATCGAGCAACTCGCCGGTCCCGCCGAGGACCGCGTCGTGCTGCGGACGATCGATCCGGAGGAGCCGATCCTCGCCAGCAAGGTCTCCGGGACGGGGGGACGAGCCATTCTCTCCACCGTCATCGACAAGGACATGCGGGCGGTCACGATCAGCGTGAACGATGTCAAGGGCGTCGCCGGCTTCGTGCAGCCCGGCGACCGGGTGGACGTGCTGCTTACGCGCAACACGAACAGCAATGCGCCGGAGGACCAGCGGAACGACATCCTGCTGCAGAACGTCAAGGTGTTGGGCGTCGATCAGCAGGCCGACGACAAGAAGGACAAGCCGGTCGTGGCCAAGGCGGTGACGCTCGAAGTGACGCCGGACGACGGCCAGAAGCTGACGCTCGCGGCCTCGATCGGCAACCTCAGCCTGGCGCTGCGCAATTTCGCCAATCCAGACGCGGTCCAGCCGCGCAGCCTGTCGGTCGCCGATCTCGTGCCGAGCAAGCCGAAGAACGATCCGACACCGGTGGTCGTCCGTAAGCCCAGCCCCAAGGTGGAAATCCTGCGCGGGACGGACTCGACGACCTACGACGTGACCAAGGAGGGCTACCAAGGCGTGCGAGGCGTGCAGACCGCAAGCCGGAAGTAGTGGGTTTTGTAAGGCGCTGAACCTTGAGGAAAGGGACATTCATGGTCCGCAAGCTTCTTTTCGCATTGGCTGTCGCCGCTTCCTTGGCGCACCCGATGCCGGGCTTCACGGCGCAGCCGAGTCAGTCGGTCACCGTGACGCCGCAGCCCTCCCTGCAGGCGCCCCAGGCGCTCACCATCGCATTGAACAAGTCGCAGGTGCTGCGCGTCAGCCAGACCGTCGGCCGCATCGCGGTCGGCAACGCGGCGATCGTCGATGCAGTGGCGCTCACCGACCGGTCGTTCTATCTGCTCGGCAAGGCAGTGGGCACGACCAACCTGTCGGTCTATGGGCAGAATTCGCAGCTGCTGGCCGTGCTCGACGTGACCGTCGGCGCCGACGTGGACGGCGTCAAGGCGGCGCTGCATCAGATGATGCCGGACGACCGCATCGAGGTCCGCGCGATCAATGACTCGATCGCGCTGAGCGGCACTGTCGGCAGCCCGGCCAAGGTCACTCAAGCGATGGAAATCGCGCGGAAATTCGTGACTGAGGATGACAAGGACAAGGACAAGAGCAAGGTCCTCAACAACCTGGGCGTCCGTGGCGCGCAACAGGTCATGCTGCAGGTCAAGGTGGCCGAGATGCAGCGGAACGTCTCGAAGGCGTTCAACTTCCATCCGTTCATCTCGGCAGGCAAGCCTGGCGCCGGCAACATCGGGGGCAACGGCTTCAAGCTCGCGCCGCTCGATCCGGTCGACACGAGCAACTTCGCGACCATCGCCGGTTCGGCGGTCGCCGGCAACTTCACGTTCCAGCTGCTGATCGACGCGCTCGAGTCCAAGGGCGCCGTCAAGATCCTGGCCGAGCCGAACCTGGTCGCCATGTCGGGCGATACGGCGAGCTTCCTCGCCGGCGGCGAGTTCCCGGTGCCGGTCGCGCAGAACACGGCCTCGGGCGTGCCGACCGTCACGGTCGAGTTCAAGCCCTTCGGCATCAGCCTCGCCTTCACGCCGACGGTGATCGACGATCTGATCAACCTCGTCGTGGCGCCCGAAGTGTCGCAGATCGACAAGACGAACTCGGTAACCTTCACCGGCTTCACCATCCCGGGCATCGCCACCCGCCGGGCCCGGACGACGGTCGAACTGCGCGACGGGCAGAGCTTCGCGATCGCCGGCCTGATCTCGAGCGACTTCGACGACACGGTCCGCGGCATTCCGGGGATCATGGACGTGCCGGTGCTGGGCGCGCTGTTCCGCTCGCCGTCCTATCAGAACAACGAGACCGAGCTCGTGATCATCATCACGCCCCACCTCGTGCAGCCGGCGCCCGCGGGTACGCTCAAGGCACCGACCGACAGCTTCGTGCCGCCGTCCGACGCGCAGATCTTCCTGTTGGGCAACACCGAGAACCCGGACTCCGGTCTGCCGCCGAGCAATGGCGGGCTTACCGGGCGCTACGGCCACATCATCCGCTAACGCTGGGAGTGTTCCGATGAAACGCCTGATCCTCCTCGTCGGCCTCGCCCTCAGCGGCTGCGCCGATCCGCATGAGCCGCTGTCGCGGGACTTTGGCAACGCCGTGAACAGCAACATCGCGGCCCAGGTGATCAATCCGACGCCGCAATGGAGCGGCGACCCCAGCACCAACGGGCAGCGCGTGGACAACGCGGTCAACCGCTACCTGAACAACAAAGTCTACCGGCCGCTGCTGCCGCTCGAGGGCGGGAAGGTCTACGACCACACGTCCGAACAGTCGCAGCAGCAGTAACGGCGGTCCCGAAACAGAGCCTCCATTTCGGAATCTCTACCATGCGACGCTTCTTTGCTTGCTCCTCCGGCGGCGTGGCGGTTTCAACAGCATTCCTGCTGACCATGCTGATCGGGCTCACCGGGCTCGCCGCCGAGGCAAGCCTCTGGTTCCAGACGAAGCGCTCGATGCAGGGTGCCGCCGATGCCGCTGCGGTGAGCGCCGCGCGGGCACTCACCGCCGGCACCGGCTCCTGCGTCAGCGGTTCCGCCTGCAGCTGGACGCCGGGCCTCAACGGCCTGTCGGTGGCGGCCGAGGATGGCTGGAAGAACAGCGGCACGAACGGCGTTCAGGTGACGGTTGTCTCGCCGCCGACGAAAAGCGGTTCCCCGTTCTACGGCAACGCGAACGCCGTCGAGGTGTGGATCACCCAGACGCAGACGATCATGCTCGGCTCGGCTCTGAACGTGTCCGCGCCGAAGATCGGCGCCTATGCCATCGCCGTGAGCACGACGACGCAGACGGAGGGCGCCGACTGCGTCCTGGCGCTTGCGAACGATCCCGCCGCTGTGACGGTCACCGGCGTTGGCGACCTCAGCGCCAATTGCGGCATCGCGATCGACGGCGGCAAGGATCAGAACGTCAGCGGCACGCCGCAGGGCGGCATCTCGTTCAACGGCTCGAAGGCGAAGGTCAACATCACCAACCTGGTGGTGGCCTCGATCAGCACCAACTGCCCCAGCGCCTCCCATTGCTTCCTCTATAATTCGTCGAGTGTCCTGCCCGCGTCGTCGGTCATCACGAGCACCGCAACGGTCGATCCCTACGCATCGATGGTGTTCCCGACGCCGCCGCTGGGCGTGCAATCTGCCACCGTCAGTGCCCAAGGCAGCGGCTACACCAATGGCACGCGGACCTTCACCGTGACTGGCGGGACCGGGACGGCCGCCAAGATCACCGCAACCGTCTCGGGCGGCAAGGTCACGGCCATCACCGGCATCAGCGATCCCGGCGCCTACACGGCGATGCCGACGAGCCCCGCAACGGCGACACCGGACACGGGCGGCGGGTCGGGCGCGAAGTTCACGCTGACCGAGGGCTGCTTCACTTGGGCTGGCACCGCGATCCCCGGCCGGAAATATTGCTCGATCAACCTCAATGGTTCCGGCACGACCAATTTCCCGGCGGGCAGCTATTACATCGCCGGCGGCGACGGCGGCTGCCAGGGCTTCTGCGTCTCGAGTGCCCAGGCCACCGTTACGTCCGATAACGCCGGCGTGACGTTCTACCTGACCCACGGCGAGGGCTCGGGTACCTACGGCACAAGCTCCTATGCGACGATCGGTGTCACCAGCGGCACCATCACGCTCTGCGCGCCCGGCACGTCCTGCGGCACCGGCTGCAGCGGCACGTGCGTGCTGTTCTTCCAGGACCGGGCAGCACCGGCATCCACGTCGAACGGAGCGCCGTCGAGCACGAACAATACCTTTGCCGGCAACGGCCAGCGGACGTTCTCCGGGCTGATCTATATGCCGGAGCAGACCATCACCATGCAGGGGACCTCCGGGATCAGCGGCTGCACGGGGCTCGTGGCGAAATATGTCTCCGTCGGCGGCACGCCGAGCTTCACGAACGGCTGCCTGCCGGGCAACGGGATCGGCGGCGGGACGATCACCACCACGTCCCTATCGGAATAGGAGGCGTCAAGATGAGCCTTCGACATCTGCTGCATCGGGACGAGGGGGCGGTTGCCGTTGAACTGGCGCTGATATCGCCGTTCCTGCTGCTGCTGCTCTTCGCCATCTACGACTTCGGCACGTTGTTCGTGAACGACATGGAAGTCATACACGCGACACAGGCCGCAGCGACCTATGCACGCAAGGCCTACATCGTCAACGGCTCGGTCACGCTCAGCAACATCCAGTCGGCCGCCACGACGTCGACGCCGCTTACGGTGACGATCAGCGCAGACCCGCACCGTTCGGCCCTGGTCTGGTGCGGCGCCCCGGCGTCGGACGGCAATTCCGTTCTGACGGATAGCGGGAAAAGCCCGCCCTGTCCGAGCGGCGACCTTACGTTTTTGAGCATCGTCGGCACGGCGCCCAGCCAGAGCACGCTCGGTTCCTGGAGCGGTTTTCCGTCGACGCTCGCGTGGAAGATCCTGATCCCCGCTCAGTGAGAGGCGACCCATGCGACTTGCCCGCGACGAAAGGGGAGCAGCGGCCATCGAGGCGGCCCTGGTCCTGCCGTTCTACCTGGCCTTCATCTTCGCCACGATCGAACTCGGCAACGTCATTTGGAACTATACAAGTATCCAGTACGTCGCCGACGAGGTTTCACGCTGCAACATGGTCAGCAACTGCAATATTTCGACCGCAGCCTATAACGGTGCCGCCAATATTTGGGCCTCGTCCTCGGCCGCGTCGAGTGAAATTACGGTCGGCACCTGCAGTTTCCCGGGCAGCATCTCGGGCACGAAAGTCACGATCGTCCACCCGATCACATCGCTGACCGGTTATTTCCCGAAGGTGATGCCATCGCCGTTCAGCCAGATCGCGGTGCAGTCCTGCTACCCGAATCCGAACTGACGGATATGCGTGCTTAGTTTTTGGTCGACAAGCGAATTTTGGAGAGAACGATGCTTGCTTCACTCTTGGGCCGGAAAGCCAACGCCGCCATCGCCGCCGACATGCAGGCGGGCACGCCGCAAATCTGCATCGCCGCGTCGCAGCCATCGTTCGTAGACCTCAAGGTGCGGCTGCATCAGCAGCTGATCGACATCCTGGATCTGCCGGTCGTCGAGCGGACGCCGCGCGAGCAGCTGGAGCAGGAGGTCGGCGGCATCATCCGCGAGATGCTGAAGCGCGAAGCCGGGTTCCAGTTCTCCGAGCAGGATCGCCGGCAGCTGATCGCCGACGTGCTCGACGAGCTCCTGGGCTTCGGCGCGCTCGAGCCGCTGCTCAAGGACCCGACGGTGAACGACATCATCGTCAACACCTACGGCCAGGTGTGTGTCGAGCGGTGCGGCAAGATCGAGGTCACGACCGTCCATTTCAAGGACGACGCCCATCTGCTGCGCATCATCAACAAGATGGTCGCCGAGGTCGGCCGCCGCATCGACGAGAGCCAGCCGATCGTCGACGCCCGGCTCAAGGACGGCTCGCGCATCAATGCGGTGATCTCGCCCGTTGCGGTCGACGGGCCGCTGCTCTCGATCCGCAAGTTCGCCAAGGAGCCGTTCGACCTGGCCCGCCTCATCGCGACCGGCTCGATCACGCCCGAGGTCAGCAGCGTCCTCGACGCCATGGTGCGCGGCAAGCTCAACATCCTGATCTCGGGCGGCACCGGCTCGGGCAAGACGACGCTGCTCAACGCCATGTCGGGCTGCATTCACCACAGCGAGGCGATCGTCACGATCGAAGACGCCGCCGAACTGCAGCTGCAGCAGCCGATGGTGCGGCGCATGGAAACCCGGCCGCCGAATGTCGAGGGGCGGGGCGAAATCACCCAGCGCGATCTCGTCAAGGCAGCGCTCCGCATGCGCCCGGACCGCATCATCCTGGGCGAGGTACGCGCCGGCGAGGCGTTCGACATGCTGCAGGCGATGAACACGGGCCATGAAGGCTCGATGAGCACCATTCACGCCAACTCGCCGCGCGATGCCTTGAGCCGGCTCGAGCAGATGATCGGCATGGCCGGCTTCGACATGGCGCCCCGCACCGTCCGGCAGCAGATCGCCTCGGCCATCCACATCGTGCTGCAGCTGACGCGCGGCTCCGACGGCCGGCGGCGGGTCATCTCGGTCCAGGAAGTGACCGGCATGGAAGGCGAGGTGATTTCGATGAACGAAATCTTCCGGTTCCGCCGGACCTCGACCGACGCCGACGGCAACATCCACGGCTTCTTCGAATCGACGGGCATTCGCCCGAAATTCGCCGAAGAGCTCGACAGCCTCAACGTCTCGATCCCGACCGATCTCTTCGCGCCGCATCGGCGGCTCGAATAGGAGGGCCGCCCATGAGCTCGCTCATCCTCTATGTCGTCCTGGTCGGCGCCATCTTCGCCCTGATCCAGGGCTGGTTCGTGTTTACCGAGGACATGCGCGAAGAGGCGAAGGTTGCGGCGAACCAGCTGCGGCTGAGGCGCCCAACGCTCGCCGACGGCGTCTCGCCCTGGCTGCGTGAAATCCTGCTGACGGCACCGATCCGCGGCTTCGACAACCTGGTGCAGACCTGCGGCCTGACAGTACGCACGGAGCGGGTTCTGCTCACCATGACGCTGCTCACAGTCCTGGTGGTCGTCGTGGCGGATCTGCTGACCTTCAATCCGCTCGCCAGCGTCAGCGCCGGGGCGGGCCTCGGCATCCTGCTGCCGCTGTTCCTGCTCACCCGGCTCCGGGCGCGCCGGATGAAGAAGCTGACGCGGCAGCTGCCCGAGACGCTCGATACGATGGTGCGCTCGCTCAGGGCCGGCCATCCGATCCCGCCGTCGATCGCCATGATCGCCCGGGAAATGCCGGCGCCGATCGGCGGCGAGTTCAAGCGGGTTTACGACGCCATGTCGTATGGCCTCGACCTGCGCGACGCGCTCACCAAGATGACGGAGCGCCTGCACACGGTCGAGGAGCTGAAATACATCGTCTCGGCGATCCGGATTCAGTCCCAGACTGGCGGCAATCTCGCCGAAATCCTGGCGTCCTTGGCGACGCTCATGCGGGACCAGCAAAAACTCAAGATGAAGGTGAAGGCGATTTCCGCCGAAGGCCGGATGTCCGGCAATATCCTTGCGGCCCTACCGGTCGGCGTCGTGTTCCTTCTGAATATTATGAATCCTGAATACTACAGAGGGATTATGGACGACCCGATTCCGGCCTGCATCTTGGGGTTTGCCGTATTTTTGGTGGTCGTCGGCTACGTGATGATCCGGCGGGTCGTCAATATTCGGGTGTGAGGGCGCCATGTTCAACCTGTCGTACATTCTGATGTTCCCGGCAGCTGCGGCGTTTGTCTTCGGCATCGCCACACTGTTCGAGAAAAGGCCGGTCGTGGCGACGATTCGCCTCGGCAAGCCGTCCAGCGGTCTTCTGGCCTATTTCGGACGCCGCTTTCAGGCGAGCGAAAAGGAGCGGCTGACCAACCGCGTGTGGCTGCTTCAGGCTGGATTTGAGGGGCCGGAGACGGTGCAGGATTACACGACGATCCGGATGCTGCTGATGGTGGCGCTGCCGCTCGTCACTTCGGCGGTCCTGCCGTTCGTCAAGCCCGACATCACGCTCAGCAACACGGTCATGTTTGCGTTGTTCGCCGCCGCTCTCGGGCTCATTGCCCCGCTGATGTACGTCAGCAGCCGGCGGGCCCGCAATCAGCAGGCGGTGCGCGAAGGCCTGCCGGATGCGCTCGATCTGCTGCTCGTCTGCGCCGAGGCCGGCCTCGGCCTCGACACCGCCATCCTCAAGGTCGGCGAGGAGCTGGCCACGATGCACCCGGTCATCTCGAAATATCTCTTGCACATCAGCAGCGAGCTGCGTGCCGGACGCCCCCGGGCCGAAGCCTTCCGCAGCTTCGGCGACCGCACCGGCATCCAGGAGACGACGTCCATGGTCAACCTGCTGGTGCAGTCCGATCAGCTCGGCACCAGCATGGCGGCGACGCTCCGGGCCTTCGCCGACGACATGCGGGCGCACCGGCTGCTCAGGGCGGAGGAGCTCGGCCAGAAGGTTGCCGTCAAGCTCACCATCATCCTGGCCACCTGCCTGCTGCCGGCGCTGATGATCGCGATCCTGACGCCGGTCGGAAACAAGATTCTGCACACCTCCTTCAAGGCGCTCCTGCAATGAGATACGCCCCGCTCGCCACGACCCTGCTCGTTGCCGCGTGCGGCGGCACGATGATGCCCGAAGTGCGCCCGCTGCCGATGCCGGCATCCACCGAGCTCACGCCCTTCGCCGAGGCCTACCAGGCTGGCAAGGACCACCTGAGGGCGGATCGCGCCGGCCTCGCCATCGTGATGTTCGAGAAGGCGCTCGCCATCGACCCGACGTCGGTCGCCGCACTCAACGCAATCGGTGCCGCCTATGACGAGCTGCATCGGCCGGATGTCGCGAAGACCTATTACACGAAGGCGCTGGCCCTCGAGCCGAACGGCGCCGACACGCTCAACAACATGGCGATTTCGGCGGCGCTGGCGGGCGACGCCGCCGCGTCGCGCGAGCTGCTCGCCCAGGCGGCATCGATCGATCCGGCCAATCCGACTATCCGCGGCAACATCCAGGTCGCCGACAGCAAGCCACCGGAAGCACCTGAGCCGCCGGTCGACGAGGATGCCAATCGGCCGCGGCTCGACCGCACGGGACTGCAGGAACTGACACTGCGCCTCCCGGCCGGCGCGTTTGCGCCGAGGGATGGCGGCGTGCCGATGGAAATCGGCTACGCGAATCGCGATCCGCTGGCACCGATAGATACGATGTCCATTACGGCCGCGGCGCTCACCGATCGGCACCCTGTCACGATCGAACGCTTCGCCGCCGACGACAAGCGGCTCGCCCCGTCCGCCAATGGCACGCCGACCCTTGCCGCCGTTCAGCTCGCGGCCCTGCGCGGTGGGCAGATCAGTCTCGCGGGCCTGGTGCCGTACGACCCGACGCCGCGCACGCCCGTCATGAGCGAGGCGCTGGCGCCGCCCCAAGGCGCCCGAGCGGAGAACGGGCACGCGCGGGTCATCGCCGCGGCCGTCACGCTACCGGCCCCGGCAACGGTGCCGAGCCCGGTCGATGCCGCTCGCCCGACCGCCGATGTCGCAAAACCGGCGCCCTTGGCGACGCCGGCGCCGGCGCATTGCGCGCTAGAGGTTTCGAACGGCGCCGGCCGGGACGGGATGGCGCGGCGCGTGCGGGACTTCCTGACTGCGCACGAGATCGCCGCCGGCCGGCTGACCAACGCCACGAGCTTCGATCACGCCGAGACGACGCTGTTCCATCGTCCCGACGCTGAGGCGACGGCACGCCAGTTGGCCGGGCTCCTGCCGAATGCTGTCGTGCTTCGCGCCGACCCGGACTTGGGCTGCGCCGTCCGGCTCGAACTTGGCCGCGATCTGCTGCCGTTCGACGGCCAGCTCTCGAAGCCGAATCATGACGCCCAGTAACGCGCCCCACAGTAACGCAACCCAAAGTAACACACCCCGAGGCCGGGCATGGCCTGAACGACTAACCTCAAGAGGCTCAAGCATGTTTCTGCGCCAGCTCGGAGCGGCTACGCTGCTCCTCCTCGTCGCCGCCTGCGGCACCATGCCCGGTGGCGACGGCGTCGCCCGCGGGCCTGTGACCTCGGCCCCGCCCGTGGCCTCGATCCCCTCGCTTCTCGCCGCCGCCGATGCGGCGCGGCAGGACGGGCGCTTCGAGGAGGCGATGCCGATCTATCAGCAGATCCTGCTCTCCGACCCGAAGTCCTTGGCGGCCAAATATGGCATGGCCGAGTGCCTGCTGGGCTCGGACAAGGCCGGTGACGCCCGGGCCATTTACGAGGAACTGGCCCAGAATGCCGAGTTCCACGCCCGCGCCCTGCAGGGCGAAGGCCTGGTCGGTCTGACGCTCAGCCAGCGGGAGCAAGCGGCCAAGGCGCTCCGCGCCGCGACCGAAGCCGATCCGTCACTGTGGCGGAGCTGGAACGGTCTGGGCCTGCTCGCCGACTTGAAGCGCCAGCCGCAGGAAGCGCAGGAAGCCTATTCTCACGCACTCGCCGCCAATCCGGACTCCGCGGTCCTGCACAACAATCTCGGCTATTCGCGGCTGCTTGCCGGCAAGCCCGACGAGGCGATGGTCGAGCTGCGCAAGGCCTATGGCATCGATCCGGACAGCGAAACCATCCAGAACAACGTCCGCCTGGTCCTCGCCGCCAAGGGCAACTACGCGGCCGCGGTCAAGGACGTGCCGCGCCACGAGCTGCCGGCGGTGCTGAACAATGTCGGCTATGTCGCCATGCAGCGCGGTGATCTCTCCGCGGCGGAGACCTATCTCGCCCGCGCCATGGAGGACAGCCCGAACTACAACACCATCGCCTCCCAGAACATCGAGCAGCTGAAGGCAAAGAAGGGCGAGGGGCAGTGACCATGGTTGCGGTGCTGCTCATCGCGATCATCGCGGCCCTGCTGCTGATCGCAAGCTGGACGGACCTCACGACCTACCGCATCCCGAACAGGATCCCGCTCGCCATCTTCCTGCTGTTTCCCGTGTTCGCGCTGGCGAGCGGCCTCTCCCTTTCGGACGTCCTGTGGCACGGCGCGGCCTTCGGCATCACCTTTGCGGCCGGCTTCGTCCTGTTCGCCTTCAACAAGGTCGGTGGCGGCGACGTGAAGCTGTTTGCCGCGACGGCTCTCTGGGCCGGCTGGGGCACGCCGCTCATCGAGCTCACGACGATGACGGCGATCCTGGGTGGCCTGCTGTCGCTCGCCATCCTGCTCTGCCGCTGGACGCCGATCGGTGTTGCGGTCGGCGGCCTGTTTCAGGCTTGCGGCGTGAAGCTCGCCCTGTTCGATCCGACCCAGCAGATGGCGCCCTATGCCCTCGCCATCACCGGCGCGTTCTTCACCCTGCTGTTCATGCCGTTCTAACGGAGGCGTCCCATGTCTGATCGGCTGGTTCGAGGGGTGGTCGCTGCCTGGTTCCTGCTGCTTGCGACCGTCGTGGCATTGGGCATCGGAAGCGCGCTTACTGGCGACCGACCGATGACCGAGCTCGACTATGCGAGGATCGCCTCGAAGGTCGCGGTCATCTCCTTCCTTGCGATGATGGGCTATCTGACGATCGTGCGCGCGAGCCCGCTTGCCCAGGCGAAAGGCTGGCAGCCACGGATCTCCGCGTTCGTCGGCACCAACCTCATCTTCATCGGGATGCTGTTCCTGTCGCCCCGGACCGATCTCGGCATCGGGGCGCATATCGCGTCAACCTGCTTGATCCTGACCGGCAACGCGCTCTGCGTCTATGTCCTGTCCCATCTCGGCCGCTCGTTCAGCATCATGGCCGAGGCGAGGAAGCTGATCTCGAACGGCCCCTACCGGGTCGTCCGGCACCCGCTCTATTTCGCGGAGCAGGTCGCGATCATCGGCGTCTTCATTCAATACGCCTCGGTCATGGCGGCCGTTCTGATCGCCATACATTTCTCCTTTCAGTTGAGGCGGATGTTCAACGAGGAGCGGCTGCTGCGCGCGACCTTCCCGGAATATGCCGCGTACATGTCGCACACGGCCCGGCTGATCCCAGCGATCTGGTGAACCATCATGACGTTCGACATGGAAACGATCCGGATCGCCGTCGCAACCATCAGCCTGGCTCTGGCGCTCGTGCTGATCGCTCGCCGGCTGGAGAAGAGCTTTCCGATCGAGCCCAACCAGCCGCGAGCGGAGGTCTGGCTCGACTATAAGCTCGTCGCCGCCAGCGTGCTCATTCCCTATGTGCTGTCCTCGGCGACCGCGTTCTCGTCGAGCGCGATCCTCTCGGCCGCGGGCGGCGGGTTCTTCCACCTGCGCGCCGACGGTTGGTGGCTGGCACCTTCGCTCGTCGTCTACATCCTGGCGGCCGACCTCTACCGCTACTGGATGCACCGTCTCTCCCATATGATTCCCGCGCTGTGGCAGATCCATTCCTTTCACCACAGCGCCGAGGCGGTGACCTTCGTGACCGGTGCCCGCCATCATTGGCTGGATCGCGTCCTCAACGACGCGTTCTTTCCGTTCTTCCCGATTGTCTTTCAGACGCCGCCCGAGATCGTACTCATCGGCAATTTCATCTACTTCCTGCCGGACGGCTGCGCCCATCTCAACGTGAAGTTTTCTTTGGGACGCTTTGTCATGTGGATCAACAGCCCGCAATACCACCGGATCCACCATTCGACGCAGCCCGAGCATTTCAACAAGAACTTCGCGCCGCTGCTGCCGCTGTGGGACATCGTGTTCGGCACCGCGTGGCGGCCGGCAAAGGACGAGTTCCCGTCGACGGGTCTCGCCGGCGGCGAGAAGCCCAGAACGGTGTGGGAAGGCGTCGTCTGGCCGTTCCGCATCCTGTTTCGATCGAAGACATCCGAGCGCCAAAGCGCTTTTCGTTCGGTGGATTGGGCCACCTCGAACGCGCTCGTTTGCGTCACCGCGCGGGATGGTGCCGCGGCGGGTGCCGACGCCGGCGAACCATCCGCCAGACGCGGCAACGGCCCCTGAGCGGAGCGCGAGCATGAGCGCGCTGCTGGAAGCTCTGCCAGGTCTCGCCATGATTGGCCTGATGTGCGTCGTCGCGGTGGCGATCGAATGCGGCGGCAATGTCGACCGGCAACGCCACTGCCGGGCTGCCGCGTTCAACCTGGCCTATTACTTCACGACGACCGCGGCGCTGGCGCCGGTGATGAGCATCGCGGCTTCCGGCGTCGCCGTGTCGCTGAATTCGATCGGCGGCGGCCTCGTCGCACTGCCGGCCGGCGGATGGTGGTTTCCGGCCAACGTGCTGGCCATCCTGCTCGTCACCGACTTCCTCGAATATTCCTACCACTATGCCCAGCACAAGGTGCCGCTGCTCTGGCGGATGCATTCGCTCCATCACAGCGAAGAGCAGATCAATGCCACGACGACGACGCGGCAATTCTGGTTCGATCAGATCATACGCGCGATGGTCATTCTGCCGATCGTCGGCCTGGCTATCCGGACCGACGCATCGGTCGTCGTCGTGGCGCGGATGCTCGTCGTCGCCAACGGTATTCATGTCCACATGAGCCTGCAGCGGGGGTGGGGGCGCCTGTGGTGGCTCCTCAACTCGCCCCAATATCACCGCTGCCATCATTCGTTCCTGCCGCAGCACATCGACCGGAACCTGGCCCCGATGTTCCCGATCTGGGATATTCTGTTCGGCACCGCCTATCGGGCGGCGGCGGACGAATATCCGCCGACCGGCTTGCAGCCGAGCGTCCGCCCGTCGCTGCTGGGCGCCGTGCTCTGGCCGCTGCGCGCCGGCGCAAGCGGGCGGTGATCGAAGCAACTCAAAGCGGGTAGGGCGCCTCACGCACCGGAACGACCGTTCTCGCGTGCGGCCAGCCGTTGCGGCCGCGCGCCCGATGCATCGATCGCGCCGAAATTCTTCCGCCCGTTCGCCAGGCGGATCGTGAAGCAGGAGCCGCGGTGCAGCTCGGAGCGCACGGAAACGGTGCAGCCCAGGATCTGCGACGTCCGCCGAACGATGCTGAGTCCCAACCCGACGCCGCCGCCGGCGCCCGGCTCGAGCTGCCGATAGTCGTCGAAGATCCTCGGGATGGAGCACGCGGCGATGCCGCAGCCGGTGTCGTAGACCTGGAGATCCGCGCCGTTGTGCCGTCGGCGGACGCCGACCAGCACGCCGCCGCTGTTCGTGTATTTGATCGCGTTGCCGATCAGGTTCCTGAGGATCGTGGCCAGCATCGCGGGATCCGTCTCGACGAAGACCGACGAGGCGACGCAGCGAAGGCGGAGTTGCTTGCCGGTCGCGAGCGGTTCCAGCTGGTCGCAGATCTCGGCGATCAGCGAGCCGAGTGCCACCATCTGGCGGTCCGGCACGATCGTGCCGGAGGTGAGGCGGGCGGCTTCGCTGAATTGCGAGAACGCGCGATCGAGAAACGTCACGGCGGCTTGCGCGCGTCGCCCGTTCTTGGCGCCGGCCTCGCCGGCCTGCCGTTCCAGCTGCTCGACCGCCATGGCGATGACCTGCAGCGGCTGGCGCAGGTCGTGCCCCGCCGTCGCGAGAAAGCTTGCCTTCGCCTGCTCAGCACGGTCGAGCTGCTCCTTGGCCTCGACGATCGCGCGCCGGGCCTCTTCGAGTTCCGTCGAATGGAGGTCGGCAATCTCGCGGAGCTGCTGGATTTCCGCGGTCGCGCGGCGGCGGCGCGCCAACTCGCGCCGGATGATCGCGAAGGCCGACGCGGCAGACGCGATGCCCAGCACGACGGCGATCAGCGCGCAACCGATGGCACCGCTCTCCGACAGTTCCGCCTGCCGCTGATCGTCGGCGAGGCGCTGATTTTCGAGCGCAAGCAACTCGTCCGATTGCTGTCGCACGATATCGATCGGGGCGTGGCCGCTGCTGTCGCGGAGCAGGGCCAGTGCGGCGGTCGGGTCGACCGTGCGGGCGAGCCGCGTCGCGCCGGCCAACGCGTCGAGCTCACCGCGCGTTGCCTGGACGAGCAAAGTCGCGCGCCCGCGCAGGTCCCCGGCAACCATCCCGTCCAGCCGGCCGGCATCATCGCGCACCTGTGCGGCGACATCCGGCCGGAAATTCTGCAGATCCCCGGTCAGAAGGAATTCCCGCTCGGCCGTTTCCAGGTCGGTCGTGTTCGACTGGATGCGATGCAGCGCCGCGATCGCTTGTTCGGCGCGCCCGGCGGCCTGGCTCGCGCGCAAACCGTCGTGGGAATAGCGCGCGCCGAGGGCGCAGGTGGCGATCAGCGTCAGCAGCACGGCGCCATCCGCGTAGTCCCTCGCGCGGAAACTCCGCGGCAAGGGGCTTCGCAGCCTATGCAGTAAATCGGCTGGCTTCATTTCGTTGGCAGCCCACGTAACAGGCGATGGTGTCGAAAATTTTCAATAAATACGCGGCTTAATTATATAGTCTAAAAGCTATTTTTGCGCGATCAAGAATATGCAGTCGCCACGAAATTTTTTTCTCGAATATTTTGAGACGATCCTGGAAGTCCAGGACAGATTGTGGCGTGAGCCACAATAAGTAGTTTAGTTGAGAAAAACGCAGCCAGAATCCATTGCTGGTTGATCAAGGGAATACGTAGGTATGCGCGCAAATTGGATAAAAATTTAAGCAAATCAATGATGTCATCGGCGTTCGCGACCAAGACTTTGCTGCGAACTTAGGAAATGCAACTGCGCGATGAAGTCCCATAAAAGCCCCTAGGCAGGGGTGCAAAAACGCCTCATTTCCCTGGCCCGGCACGACGGGTGCCGCGCAGGGGGAGATAGAATAGTGCGTAAGTTATTCTTGGCGGCGGC
Organism: Aliidongia dinghuensis; assembly: GCF_014643535.1. Taxonomy (NCBI): domain Bacteria; kingdom Pseudomonadati; phylum Pseudomonadota; class Alphaproteobacteria; order Rhodospirillales; family Dongiaceae; genus Aliidongia; species Aliidongia dinghuensis. The sequence continues at coordinate 379,702 of NZ_BMJQ01000004.1, forward strand.
CGCAGCGGTCTCTTTTCCATGGAGTATCTGCAGCGCCCAAGCGGCGGAAACGGGGCTCTATGCCGGGCCGGGCTGCTACGGCCTGACCCATCTCTCCAGATTTGACGCCTGGCTTGGCGAACCGGTCCATCATGTGACGGAGAATCTAGACCAGAGCAGCTGGTCCAACCTCGTCAGCGATGCCGAATGGTCGATCGGCTGCTATGCCAAAGTGCGCAGCACGACGAGCTTCACCTTCTCGATCCCAATGCTGACGGAGGACGGCGCCTCGACCTTGGCGAAGGGGGCGGCAGGGGAGTACGACCAGTATTTCACCCAGATCGCCAAGATTCTGGTAGCCCACGATCTTTCGACCTCGATCATCCGCATCGGCTGGGAATTCAACGGCAATTGGCAGCCCTGGTCGTCCCATAAGGACAACGTGCATTTCATGAGCTACTACCGGCGGATCGTGTCGCTGATGCGCGCCGTCCCTGGTGCCCGCTTCCAGTTCGAATGGTGCCCGAACGTCGGCACGGGCTCGCTCGCCCCGGACCAGAGCTATCCGGGCGACGACTTCGTCGACATTGTCGGCATGGACGTCTACGACGGCCACTATTCGGCGATCGATGCGGCGGCCGACAGCCGCTGGAACTACTTCGTCACGCGCGATTATGGCCTGCAATGGCAGGTCGATTTCGCGAACGCCCACGGCAAGCGGTTCTCGCTGCCGGAATGGGCCTGCTGCGGCGCCAGCACCGGCGACGATCCCTACTTCATCAACCAGATGGCCCGGTGGCTCCGCAACAACGGCTATCTCTACGCCGACTATTGGGACAGCAACACGGTCTACCGGGGCGAACTCTCGAACGGCCAATATCCTATGGCGGCCGCGGCCTATCTCGCCGACTTCGGCGCCCGGTAGAGATAAGCCTTTGTCGTCGCCCGCCCGGAAACCGGATGGGCGACGTACTGCTCCCTTTAGCGCGTGCGGTCGCTCTCGCTCGGCGGCGACCGCACGATGGCATCCTCCGGGCCGAGCACGCGCCCGTCTTGCGCGCGAAGCTCCAGCCGTCGCACCGGCAGGCCCGCTTTCTTGTCCACGAGCAGCACATGCGCCTCCTCGGGCTCGAAGAAGAAATCTTCGCCCCATTGCCGGAGTGCGACCAGCAGCGGGAACAGTCCGCGCCCCTTCGCGGTCAGCACATATTCCTGATAGGGACTGCCGTCGGAAGCGGGGACCATGTCCATGATGCCGTGCGCCACGAGATTGCGCAGGCGGGCCGCGAGAATGTTCTTCGCCAGCCCCAGGCTCTTCTGAAACTCCCCGAACCGGCTGAGACCGTCGAACGCATCGCGGACGATGAGCAGGGTCCACCAGTCGCCGATCGCGTCCAGCGGCCGTGCGACGCCGCAGAGCGAATCCTTGTGGCTTATTCTCTTGGCCATCGCGCTCGGCCTTCCTGTCCTCGTCCTGGGGCGCTGATCTCTGACTCTCGATATAATGGTTGCAATCTGAAACCTCAAGCGATACAGCAGATGTGGTTTTAAATTAAAACCTCGTCACCGGAACCTTCGTGCAGATCAACCCGTCGAGGCCTTCCATGATCCGATCCGACGCCACGTTTGCGGGCACCTTTGCCTTTGCGCCGCATTTTACCGACGCCCCCGGTTTCAGGATGCACTATGCCGACGAAGGGCCACGCGGCGGCGAGGTCGTGCTGTGCCTGCACGGCGAGCCGACCTGGGGCTATCTGTTTCGGCACCTGATCCCGGCCTTGCGCGAAACGCACCGAGTGGTCGTGCCGGATCACATGGGCTTCGGCAAAAGCGCCGCACCGCCGGACCGCAGCTATTGGCTGCAGGATCACATCGACAACCTGGAGCGGTTCGTTCTGGCGCTCGATCTTCGCGACATTTCCCTCGTCATGCATGATTTCGGCGGTCCCGTCGGCATGGGGTTCGCGGCCCGGCATCCGGACCGCATCCGCCGCGTGATCTCGACCAACGGGCCGACGCCGTTCGGGCAAGCGGATCTGCTCGATCGCTTGATGGCGAATGCCCGCGTCTCGCCGTGGTTTCAATGGATCGCCGAGGCGACGGAGGACGGCAGCCTCGAACCGGTGCTGGGGCACCTGGGCTTCAACATCCTGAGCACGTTGAAGCTCAACGGCTTCGAGAACAACGCGCTCATCACCGAGACATGGCTCGACGCTTATGGCACACCTTTCCGGCGCCCGGCCGACTGCCTGGGGGCGATCGGCTGGGCCAAGGGCTTTGCGGCCGGAGCGCATCGGTTCGAGACGCCGGGTCCTGCGGCCGACCGCGCGATCCGCAGCAAGCCCGCCCTGGCCATCTGGGGGGAGGCGGACCGCACGCTCCAGGCGGAGCACTTCCTGCCGCTCTTCAGCGCGCTTTTCCCGACCGCGCCCGTCAAACGTCTCCCGGGCGTCGGGCATTACTGCCTCGAGGATGCGCCGGAGACAGTTGCAACTTTGGTTTCGGAATTCATCCGGCAGACCTGAGGCAGCAGTCGCCCCGTGCCGGGTTCATGGCGTCAAATGCAGTTGCATCTTAAAACTCATTGAGGATGATTCCATGCAGTTTGAGGGCGAGGCCGTCGCAGGCGGCACTGCACCAGCACGCGCTGACGCTGAGCGGCGTCAGACAGTGGTGGGAGAGGCCGGGGTGGGGGAGGCCAGGGTGGAGGAGGCCAGGGCAGTCCCGCTGTCTCGCGGAACGGCGCTGCTGTTCGCCGTCGCCTGCGGCCTTGCCGTCGCCAATGTCTATTATGCCCAACCGCTGCTCGACACCATCGCGGTTGAATTCGGCATCAGCCGCGCAACGGTCGGCCTCGTCATCACCGTCACGCAAGTGGGGTATGGGTTGGGGCTGCTCCTGCTGGTTCCGCTCGGCGATCTCCTGAACCGGCGACGTCTGATCGTCGGCCTGTCGCTTTTCTCCGTCCTGGCGCTTCTCACGGTCGCCTTGGCGCCGACCGGTACGGTCCTGCTTGCCGGAATGGGCGCCGTCGGTCTGCTGGCCGTCGTCACCCAGATCCTCGTGGCCTATGCGGCGGCGCTGGCACACCCCTGCGAACGCGGCAGCGTGGTCGGTACCGTGACCAGCGGCATCATCATCGGCATTCTGCTCGCCCGCACCATCTCCGGCACCTTGTCGGACCTGTTCGGCTGGCGCTCGGTCTATCTGGCCTCTGCCGGCGCGACGCTCGTCGTCGCAGTCGTGCTGACCAAGGTGCTGCCGCGACGGGAAGCGCGCCGGCCATCCATGCCCTATGCGCGGCTTATCGGATCAGTGTTCACGCTGCTGGTCGAAGAGCCGGTGCTGCGCACCCGCGCCATCCTAGCGCTGTTGATCTTCAGCGCCATCACGGTTCTGTGGACCCCCATGGTGCTGCCGCTGAGCGCGCCGCCTTTCTCGCTCTCCCACACCGAGGTCGGCCTGTTCGGCCTCGCGGGCGCCATGGGCGCCGCCGGTGCGGCCAGTGCCGGCCGGCTCGCCGATCGCGGGCAGGCACAGCGGGCGACAGGTGTCGCGCTCGCGATCATGCTTGCCTCCTGGCTGCCGATCGCGCTGCTGGGCCGTTCGCTGTGGGGCCATTCGCTGTGGGGCCTGATCATCGGTGTCGTAACGATCGATTTCGGGCTGCAGTCAACGCATGTCGCAAACCAAAGCCTGATCTATCGCGTGCGGCCCGAGGCCCGCAGCCGGCTCACGGCCGGCTACATGATCTTCTACTCCATTGGCTGCGCCACGGGGTCGATCGGGTCGACCCTCGTCTATGCGCACGGCGGCTGGACCGGCGTGTGCGCGCTGGGGGCGGCGATCAGCGCCGTCGCCGTCGTTTTCTGGGCGCTCACCCGCCGTCCGACGCCGAGCCCGGCGGCCTGAGGTTCTTCTGGCTGAAGTGTCGAGGGGTTTTACAGTCGTCGCCGGGCGCCCGTCACCGATCTGCAACCTTGTCGCGCCAAATCAAGCAGATACGCTTGTTGGCACAGCAAGTGCTTACAGATCGAAGTGTGGGGGATATCACCGAGCTCAGTCCTGCGCAGCACCCCGATGACGGGCGCAGGCACTCTCGAAACTCGGTGGGTCGGACAGGAGCACTTTTAATGAAGCGCACATTTGCAGGCGCCGCCTTTTGTGCGGCGATGATCGGCTTGACGGTCACCGGCCAGGCCAAGGCAGACGCGATCGGCTTTGCATCGCTCGACTTCAGCGCAGCGTTCTTCAGCGCGCCCGGATCGTCGACGCCGGCCGACCTCTCGCACGTCACCTTCAACAGCGTGTCGGATGTGCTGACCAATGCGGCCAGCCTCGACGCATCGAGCGGCTCCGACAGCGCGAACCGCACCGGCCTTGGGCAAAACAGCGTCGATCCTGCCCTGGTCTCTTACGGCAGCTATAGCGGCGGCCAGAACAATTTCGGCTTTACGGCGGCCAACACCACCTTCTCGCGCTCGGACAGCCTGCTGACCGGCAATCTCCGCGACGGCAACATCAACGCGAACGTGGTCGCCGAGACCCAGGTGCAGAACGGCCATGCCGGCACGGCGAACACGTCCAGCACCAGCGCCAGCAACGACAATTTCACGGCGAACTCCAATCTCACGCTGGTGCTCAACGTCGCGGGCACGGTCGCGACCTACACGAAGCTCTACAATGCGACCGGCACAAGCCAGTCGGCCCATGCCTCGACCCAGTTCGAAGTGAAACTCGTGGATACGTCGAGCAGCACGACAGTCCTGGACTTCGCGCCGACCGCGCTCAATACCAGCCTCACCGCCTCGGCGACGCCTGAGCAGAGCGGTTCGAGCACGCCGACCGCATTCGCGCTCACCTCCAGCGTCTTCACGCTGATCGCGCACGACCATTACACGCTGACGATCAGCCAGACGGTCTCGTCGGATGCGACCGCCCCCGCCACCGCGAACAACCCCACCGCGGGCGATCCCACCACGACCGTCCCCGAACCCGGGACGATCGCGCTCCTGGGCGCCGGGCTCGCCTGCCTGGGCTTCCTGAGCTTCCGCCGCCGGCAGACCGAGGGCGCCGGCGCCTGAGGCGCCGGTCGGCATCAAGGCAGCGGGTGGCTGCTGGGGCGAGCGATGCGCCCCAGCAGCCCTGCTCGACTCGTCCTAGTGCTCGATCCAGCTTTGCCGCCCGGTGTCACGCCGCGCTTGTCAATTGGCCAGGCAACATTTCTTTGCCTTCTTGCCGCTTCCACAGGGACACGGATCGTTGCGTCCGACATGGCGCCAGGGATTTCTCATCGGCGTGCTCGGCTGCCGCAACCCGTCTGCCCAGAGCGGCTCTAGCGGCTGCTCTTCGATGGGGCTTTCCGCGCGGCGGGTCCAGTCCAGGCTTTCGATAACGTCGTCGATATAGCCGAGATTGGCCAGCTTGAATCTGCCGATATCGCCGGGCGCCCGCTCGGCATCGGCGAGATCTTTCTCGAAATCGCTGCGATCGAGGATTCCTTCGGGAACGCGGCCGTCTTGCCAGGCGCGCCGGACAAGCGGCGCCAGATTGCGCAGGCCGAGTAGGGCGATTGCTTCAAGCCAACCGACCCATGCGAGATCGCCGTCGGCAGCCCGCCGGCCTTCATAAAACTGCTCGAGAAAGCGTTCCATCCGAACGGGTTCGAAACGGCCGTCCCAAGCCAGAAAGGTCGCAGCGCCAAAGAGTGCTTCGCGGACGAACTCGTCGATCGAGCGATCGACGATCCCGTCGAACAGCGCGTCAGCATCGCCGTCGAACACACCCGCGACGATTTTCGGCATCGTTTCCGTGATGGCGTCGCCGAGCAGGTCCTCCACCTCATCGTGCGGCCGGCGCAACAGGCGCAACAAAGGCCGGCAGGCCTGGCTGTCGCGAGCCCCACCCAGGATATGCAGGCCTCGAAAGACCAGCAGCTTCTCATCCTCCGACAGGGTCTCGCCCTCGGCTGCCCTGACGAGGATGGCACGCAGCGCCGGAGCGCTCTCTTCGATTCTGACGGTGCAGAACGCAATGGCGGCATCCGGCAGTGCCCGCTCGGTCGCCATGGCATGGATGTAATGCTCGATCGGCGCCAAATCGGGGCGGTTCCATCGAGACTAAGGAGCGCCTCGAGTTCCTCCTTCTTCATGCTGCTCTCCTTCGCTCACGCCGCGTAACGGCACTGTATACGGTAACGGAGCCGCGAAGGCAGGGATGTGAGAAGGGACGTGATGGGTGTTGCACGCTGCTGCCGCGCAGCTTGTCGTACCACAGAATTGGCAGAATGGCGGATGGGGTGGGATTCGAACCCACGGTAGGCTTGCGCCTACGCCAGTTTTCAAGACTGGAGCCTTAAACCGCTCGGCCACCCATCCTCGTGCTCAGGAGAGCGGATAGCGGAGGATGGGGCAGGGGGTCAATGGCCCTGCAGCGCAACCCCGGCCATTCCGCGTCCGGCTACTCCGCGTCGGGCGGCAGGCGATATTCGATGTCGAGCACTTCTAGCCGCTCCGAACCGGCCGGCGTCCTGACTTCGACCAGGTCGCCGACCTTGGCCTTCATGAGCGCGCGGGCGACGGGTGAGATCCAGCTGATCTGCCCCCGTTCCATATCCGCCTCGTCGATGCCGACGAGCGTCACGGTCAGCTCCTCGTCGCGCGCGTTGGCATAGGTCACGGTCGCGCCGAAGAATACTTGCCTCAGGCCCTGCTGGCGCCGGGGGTCGACCACCTCGGCCACCTCGAGTCGCTTGGTGAGGAAGCGGAGCCGCCGGTCGATCTCGCGGAGCCGCTTCTTGCCGTAGAGATAGTCGCCATTCTCCGATCGGTCGCCGTTGCCGGCGGCCCAGGACACGACCTCGACGATCTTCGGGCGCTCGACCCGGGCCAAGTGCTCGCGCTCGTCGCGCAACCGCTTGAAGCCCACGGGTGTCATGTAGTTCTTGGTGCCCGGCGGCAAGGGGGCCGGTTCGTCCGGCAGTTCCTCGTCGTCGATCTCGGTTTCTTTGGTGAAGGCCTTGCTCATGGCGATTCCGGTGGAGTCATCCGGCCATGATAGCGCCGGCCGCCCAAGGCCCGCCATAATTCTGCAGCACAAGGACGACATGCGTGCCCGCCCGGGCGTCCATTGGCGGCGTTCATCGGCGGCGTCCATAGCCCGGCCAATGGTTGCCAGAGGGGTGGTTGCCAGAGGCCGGCCGGCTGTGGCACGACAAGCCGTCACCTTCGATCCAGGACCCGCTCTTGCCCGTCTCGCGCCGTCAGCTTCTCGTCCATCTCGCCGCCGCCGCGGCAACGCCGCTCCTGATCGATGGGATACGGCCGGCCTCGGCGGCGGACCAGGACTTTCCGACCTGGCTCGCGGCGTTCCGGCAGGAGGCGCTCGGCACCGGCATCCGCGCCGGCACGTTCGACGCCGCCTTCGCCGGTGTGGCACCGCTGCCCCACGTGCTGGAGCTGGATCAACGCCAGCCCGAAACCACGATCACGTTCGATACCTATATCTCGCGCGTCGTCTCGGATGCGCGTGTGCAGGCCGGCCGCCAGCATCTGGCCGACGACGGGCAGCTCCTGGACGAGATCGGTGCCCGGTACGGCGTGCAGCCGCGCTTCATCGTGGCGCTCTGGGCGATCGAGACGGATTTCGGCAAGGTCCAGGGCGACTACCCGATCGTGGCGGCGCTGGCGACGCTCGCCTATGACGGCCGGCGCGGCGCCTTCTTCCGCAAGGAACTGATCGCGGCGCTCAAGATCCTCGACCAGGGCCATATCCGGCCCGACGAGCTGCGCGGCTCCTGGGCCGGCGCCATGGGCCAGACCCAGTTCATGCCGTCGACGTTCCTGGCCTATGCCGTCGACTATGCCGGCACCGGCAAGCAGGACATCTGGCACGACAAGCGCGACGCGCTTGCCTCCATCGCCAATTATCTCTCGAGCCTCGGCTGGCAGTCCGACTATACCTGGGGCCGGCCGGTCCTGCTGCCGGGCGGGTTCGATTCGGCGCTCCTCGGCGGCCAGGTGCTGAAGCCGGTCGACCAGTGGCGGGCACTCGGCGTCAGGCGGACGGACGGCGGGCCGCTGCCGCAGGCGGCGATCGACGCCGGTCTGGTCCAGCCGGGCGGCCCGACCGGCCCGACCCTGATGGTCTATGGGAACTACCGGGCGATCATGAAATGGAACCGGTCGCTCTACTTCGCGACGGCCGTCTCTTACCTTGCCGACCGGATCGAGAATTGATAGGCTCGACCCACTAGATTTTCGCACCGAACTGCCCTGGGACCACTAGATGATGAGTCGGCGTCGGCCGTATTCCGTGGCCGCCTGTCTGGCGCTGAGCCTCATGCTGGCCGCCTGCGCGTCGCGGCCGTCCGGGGGCTCGTCCGCCGGCAGCACGGAGCGCAGCCAGGGCACCTTCAAGATCGGGCAGCCTTACCAAGTGAACGGCGTCTGGTATTACCCAAGCCAGGATCTCAATTACGACGAGACCGGCATCGCCTCCTGGTACGGGCCGGATTTCCACGAAAAATCGACGGCGAACGGCGAGCAGTTCGACCAGAACGCGCTCTCGGCGGCGCACAAGACGCTGCCGCTGCCGTCGATCGTCCAGGTCACCAATCTCGAGAACGGCCGCTCGATCGAGGTGCGGGTCAATGATCGCGGACCGTTCGTCGGCAACCGCATCATCGACATGTCGCGCCGGTCGGCCCAGCTCCTGGGCTTCGAAGGGCAGGGCACGGCCAAGGTCCGCGTCAAGGTGCTGGCGACCGAATCGATCCAGGCCCAGTCGATCGCGCGGATCAACGGTTCGGACCAGGCCCCGGTCGAAACGCCGCGCGCGGCGCCGAAGGAGACGGTCGTGGCCGAGGCGCTGCCGCCGGCCCCCGGCGTGCCTGTCGCCCCGGCGCCTCCGCCGCAGCAGCCGGTGGCCCCCCTGCCGGCTCCACCGCCCGCGACGCCTCAGCCGGCGGCGCTGCAGGAGCCGGAGCTGCCCAACCAGGTGCTGGTCTATCCGGTGAAGCCGACGCACATCTACGTCCAGGCCGGCGCTTACTCGCAGGGCGACAATGCGTCACGTATGAAGGCGAAGCTCGCCGGCCTCGGCCCGGTTTCGGTGACCGGCGCCAGGGTCAACGGCGTCGACGTCTATCGGGTCAGGCTCGGGCCGATCGGGTCCGTCGACGAGGCGGATCAGATGCTGGCGCGCGCCGTCAACGCAGGTGCGACGGAGGCGAAGATCGTCGTCGACTGATCGCGACGAATTCGTCGTCGACGGAACGGCTGCCAGCGCCTAGACATGCAGCGTCCAAACCTCACGTAGCCAGGCCTTCCGGCCCCAAGCATCTTGGTCCCCTTACTTCATCGAATCGGTTCCGACACCATGGCCGCTCTCTCGTTCCGCCGCTTCGGCCTTCTCGCTCTCGCCGCCATCCCGTTTGCGCTGGCGCATCCCGCGCTCGCCGCGTTCGAGACGAGCGCCAGCCACGTCTACATCACCGATTTCGACACGGGCGCCGTGCTCTACGACAAGGCCGGCGAGGATCGCATTCCGACGGCCTCGCTCAGCAAGATGATGACGGCCTATGTCGTGTTCGACCAGCTGAAGCAGGGCAAGCTCAAGCTCGACGACGAGTTGCCGGTCAGCGAGAACGCCTGGCGCACCGGCGGCTCCAAGATGTTCGTGCCGCTCAATGGCAAGGTGAAGGTCGAGGACCTGATCCGCGGCATGGTGATCCAGTCCGGCAACGACGCCTGCGTCGTGCTGGCCGAGGGCATCGCCGGCTCGACCGACAATTTCGTCGGCATGATGAACGAGATCGGCAAGAAGATCGGCTTGAAGGACAGCCACTTCGCCAGCGTCGACGGCCTGCCGGATCCGGACCATTACATGACGGCGCGCGACCTCGACACGCTCGGCACGCACCTCATCAAGGATTTCCCCGAGTACTATCACTATTTCTCGGAAATCGACTTCACCTACAACGGCATCAAGCAGGGCAACCGCAACCCGCTGCTCTACAAGAACAGCGGCGCCGACGGCATCAAGACCGGCCATACCGAGGAGGCGGGCTTCGGCCTTACCGCATCGGTCAAGCGCAACGGCCGGCACATCATCATGGTCGCGACCGGCCTGCAGAGCATGAAGGGCCGCTCGCAGGAAGGCGAGGCGATCGTCGACTTCGCGTTCCGCGAGTTCCAGAACTACCAGATCGTCAAGAAGGGCGACGAGGTCGACCAGGCGGACGTCTGGCTTGGTCAGCAGCCGAAGGTGCCGCTGGTCGCGACCCAAGACCTGCTGGTGACCCTGCCCCGCGGCTCGCGCAAGGACATGAAGGTCACGGTCAGCTACGACGGCCCGCTCCAGGCGCCGGTCGCGGCCGGCACCGTGGTCGGCACCTTGACCGTGACGGCGCCCGACATGCAGCCGCAGAGCGTGCCGATCGCCGCCGGCGGTGACGACGCCCGCCTTGGGCCCATGGGCCGCATGGCGAAGGGGCTCGAAGGGCTCATCTGGGGCACCAAGAGCTGAGCCGGCGCGCCATGCCGCACGGTCGGTTCGTGACACTCGAGGGCGGCGAGGGCGCTGGCAAGTCGACGCAGATCAAGCGGCTGGCCGAGCGGTTGCGCGCCGCGGGCTTCGGCGTCGTCGAGACGCGCGAGCCCGGCGGTGCGCCTGGGGCGGAGGAGATCCGCAACCTGCTGCTCGGCGGCGGCGTCGAGCGCTGGGACAGCGTCACCGAAGCACTGCTCATGTATGCCGCGCGGCGCGACCATCTGGTGCGCACGGTCTGGCCCGCCCTCGACCAGGGCCAATGGGTGCTGTGCGACCGGTTCGAGGATTCGACCCGGGCCTACCAGGGCGCCGGCAGCGGGCTCGACCGAGCCGTGATCGACGCGCTGGGCAAAGTCGCGCGCGGCCCCTTCGCGCCCGACATGACGCTGATCCTCGACCTGCCGGTCGCGGTCGGCCGGGCGCGTGCCGCAGCCCGGCGCGGCGCCAACGACCGGTTCGAGCAGCGCGACGACGCGTTCCACGAGCGCGTGCGCCAGGGCTTCCTCGCCATCGCCGCGGCCGAGCCGAAGCGCTGCGCCGTGATCGACGCGAGCCGGCCGCTCGACGAGGTGGCCGCGGCGATCACGCAAGAGGTCGAGCGTCGCCTTGGGGTCGCACTGCCTTAACCGAGGAAAGCCAGGATTTCGGCAGCGACGTGGTCGGCCGCCTCCCGCTGCGGGAAATGGCCGACGCCGTCCAGCAGCACGCGCCGATAGGTGCTGGTGAATAAGCCTTCCTTGCCCTCGGAGGTCGCCGGCTCGTTGCACGGATCGGCGGCGCCGTGCAGCAGCAGCGTCGGGGATGCGATCCGCGGATCGTCGGCCAGGCGCCGCTCGGTCTCCGCATAGCGCGGATCGGTCGCGGCAAGCCCCCAGCGGACGCGATAGGAATGCAGCACGACCTCCGCCCAGTCCGGATTGTCGAACGCGGCGGCCGTCGCGGCGAATTCCGCGTCGGATAGGTCCCAGTTCGGCGTCCACGCGCGCCAGATATGGTGCGTGAAGGCGCGTCGCTCCTCGCGGACGAGCCGCTCGCCGCGGTCGAGCGCCATGTACCAGTGATACCAGTAATTCTGGACCTGGCGCAGCGACAGCGGCTGGTCGGGGCTGTTCGTGCCCCAGCCGACCGACAGCGTGACGCAATGGGTTACTCGATCGGGCGCCAGGCAGGTGGCGACATAGGCCGCCCTGGCACCCCAGTCATGGCCGATGACGGCAAACCGCTCGAGGCCCAGCCCATCGGCGAGCTCGAGCACATCGCGCCCGAGCGCGGACACTTGGCCGGAGCGCATGGTCTCGGCCGCGCGAAAGCGCGTGCGCCCGAAGCCGCGCAGATAGGGCACATAGGTGCGGCAGCCGCTGCTGTGTAGCGCCGGCAGGACCCGATCCCACGTCCGGGTATCATCCGGCCAGCCATGGAGCAGAATGACCGGCGTCCCGCCATCTGGCCCTGAAATTTCGCAAGCGATGTCCAGCACACTGGTCGCGACGATCTGGGTGTGAGTCATCGAGCCCTCCGATCTCTTTCTGCAGGCCGCAGGCTAGAGCTTGCCGTCTCATCGGATAAATGATTTTCTCTGCGCTGATATATCGGTAATTTCGATGAATGAGCTCGCGATGTTCGACCCGGAGCTTTTGCGCGCCTTTGCGGCGGTGGCGGACTTGAGCAGCTTCACGCGCGCCGCCGAACGCCTCAATTCGACGCAATCGACCGTGAGCTTCCAGATCAAGCGACTGGAGCAACAGGCCGGGCGGGCCTTGCTGGCCAGGACCACGCGCCAGGTGACATTGACGCCCGACGGCGAGACCCTGCTTGGCTATGCCCGCGGCATCCTCCGGCTGCAGGATGCGGCACGCCGCGAATTCGCGGCGCTCGACGGGCTCGCCGGCAGCGTGCGGCTCGGCACGTCGGAAGACTTTGCGAGCGGCGGGCTCGCCCAGGCGCTGGCCGCGTTCCGTCGGAGCCATCCGCGCGTCCGTCTCACGGTCGAGGTCGGCATGAGCCGCAACCTGGTCCAGGCGCTCGACAATTTCGATCTCGACCTCGTGCTGGCCAAGCGGCAGGCGAACGAGACGCGCGGCGAGGTGCTGTGGCGCGAGCCGATCGTCTGGGCCTACGGGCGCGACCAGGAGCGGCTCGATCCGGCAGCGCCGCTGCCGCTCGCGTTCTTCCCGGAGCCATGCGTCTATCGGCAAGCGGCGCTCGACCGGCTCCGCGCGGAGGATCGGACCTACGAGATCGTCTATGTCAGCCCGAGCTTTTCGGGTGTCAAAGCCGCCGCCGCGGCCGGCCTCGCGATCACGCCGCTGCCGGTGAGCGTCATGACGCCGCAACTGAGGACGGTCGGCGCCGAGGAAGGCGCGCCCACGCTGCCGGACGGCGAATTCGTGCTGTTCCACCGCGAGGGCGATCGCCAGGACCCGATCGTGGTGCAGCTGGCCGAGGCACTGCGCAGCGTCAGGCTGTGATCTGGTACCTCACGAAATCTTGCGCGGCGCTTGCGGCTTCGTGCGCTGTGTGGCTGGCGCTGCGTTTCGGCCTGCTCAAGCCGCATATGGCGTGATTGCCAAGCCGGCCGCCCTTATGGTCTGGTGCCGCGATCGGGCGGTTGAGATCCAGGGGACGGCATGGCGGCGGGCGCAGCGCAGGGCGAGGAGACCGAGGTCGATCCACGCGCGCCGCGCCGGAACCCCGACCTGTTCGGCCATGCGGTTGCCGAACAGAGCCTGCTGCAGACCGCGGCCTCGGGCCGGCTGCCCCATGCGATCATCCTCGGCGGCCCGCGCGGTATCGGCAAGGCGACGCTCGCCTTCCGTTTCGCCCGCTGGCTCCTGGCCGGGGCGGGTGCGGCGGACGCCGGCCCGTCGCTGTTCGGCGAGGTCGCGGCGCCGACCAGCCTCAGAGTCGAGCCGGACCATCCGGTCGCCCGGCGTATTTCCGCCGGCGGCCATGCCGACCTCCTGACCGTCGAGCGCGGCTATGATCCCAAGCGCAAGAAGATGCGCGGCGAGATCGTGGTCGACGACGTGCGCGAGATCTCAAGCTTCCTGCGCTTGACATCGGCCGAGGGCGGCTGGCGCATCGTGATCATCGACAGCGCCGACGAGATGAACCGCAATGCCGCCAACGCCTTGCTCAAGGTTCTTGAGGAGCCGCCGCGCCAGGCGCTGCTGCTGCTGGTCTGCCACGCGCCGGGCCGGCTGCTGCCGACCATCCGCTCGCGCTGCCGCAAGCTCAATCTGCAGGCGCTTGCGTCCGACGAGGTGGCGCGCCTGCTGCTGGACCACCGGCCGGACCTCTCGGGCGAGGACGCGCTGGTGCTGGCGCGCATGGCGGACGGCTCGATCGGGCGGGCGCTCGAGCTCGCCGACGCCGAGGGGCTGGTGCTTTATCGCGAGATGGTGGGGCTGCTCGAGACCCTGCCGCGGCTCGACGGCGTCAGGCTTCACCGCCTGGCCGACGCGGCGGCGCGCGGCGAGGCGGACGAGCTCTACCGCACGCTCACCGACCTGCTGATCGACTTCCTCGCACGCATGGTGGCAGGGGCCGCGGAAGGCGGCGTCCGCGAAGTGCTGCCGGGTGAGGGCGTGCTCATGCGGCGCTTGTCCGGGTTCGGCCGCCTTGATCAATGGGTCGAGGTGTGGGAAAACCTGCGCGCCTTGTTCGGACGGGCGGATGCCGTAAATCTCGATCGCAAGCAGGTCGTGCTCGACGCATTCCTTACCCTGGGTGCGGCCGCGCGCTGACGGCGCGCCGACGTCCCCGGGCGACGTTCCGAGCGGGCTCCATGAACCGGGAGAGCAGGATGCCCGACGGGCGGCCCTTTTACATCACCACGCCGATCTATTACGTCAACGACAAGCCGCACATCGGCCACGCGTACACGACGCTCGCGTGCGACGTGCTGGCCCGCTTCATGCGGCTTGACGGGCGCCCAGTGCATTTCCTGACCGGGACCGACGAGCACGGCCAGAAGGTCGAGAAGTCGGCCGCCGCTGCCGGCCTGGAACCGCTCGCGTTCTGCGACGAGGTGTCGGAGCATTTCCGCGCGCTCGCCCGTGCGCTCAACATCTCGAACGACGATTTCATCCGCACGACCGAGCCGCGCCACATCGCGTCCTGCCAGGCGCTGTGGCAGCGACTGGTCGACCGTGGCGAGATCTATCTGGGCTCCTACGCCGGCTGGTACTCGGTGCGCGACGAGACCTTCTACACCGAGGCCGACCTCATCGACGGCAAGGCGCCGACGGGTGCGCCGGTCGAGTGGGTCGAGGAGCCCAGCTATTTCTTCCGGCTATCGGCCTGGGGCGACCGACTCCTGGAGTTCTATGACAAGAACCCCGGCTTCATCGGCCCGGAGACCCGGCGCAATGAGGTCGTGAGCTTCGTCAAGTCGGGCCTGCGCGATCTCTCCGTCTCGCGCACCAGCTTCCGCTGGGGCGTGCCGGTGCCGAACGACCCGGCCCACGTGATGTATGTCTGGCTCGACGCGCTCACCAACTACATCACGGCTGTCGGCTATCCCGATACGGACGCCGACGCCTACAAGGCGTTCTGGCCGGCCAACCTGCATGTCGTCGGCAAGGACATCGTGCGCTTCCATGCGGTCTATTGGCCGGCGTTCCTGATGGCGGCCGGGCTCGAGCCGCCCAAGTCCGTGTTCGCCCACGGCTGGTGGACGAACGAGGGCCAGAAGATCTCGAAGTCGCTCGGCAACACGATCGACCCGTTCGATCTCATCCGGACCTACGGGCTCGACCAGACGCGCTATTTCCTGCTGCGCGAGGTGCCGTTCGGCCAGGACGGCGACTTCTCGCAAAAGGCGATGATCAACCGGATCAATGCCGACCTTGCGAACAATCTCGGCAACCTGACGCAGCGTGTCTTGAGCCAGGTGCAGAAGAACTGCGCCGCTGCAGCCCCGACGCTGGGCGCGCTTACGGCCGAGGACGAGGCGCTGCTGGCTGAGGCCCGCGGCCTTCTGCCGGCGATGCGCGCGTCGATGGAGAAATGCGAGCTGCATCACACGCTGGCCCAGCTCTGGGCGGTGAGTGACGCCGCCAATCTCTATATCGACCAGCAGGCGCCCTGGACGCTGAAGAAGACCGACGTCACCCGGATGGCGACCGTGCTGGGTGTGCTGGTCGAGGTCATCCGTATCCTCGGCATCCTGGTGCAGCCGGTCATGCCGGATGCCGGCGCCAAGATGCTGGATCTGCTGGCCTTGCCGGCGGACGCGCGCGACTTCACGGCGATCGCGCGCGGCCCGATCGCGGCCGGCACGCCGCTGCCGGCGCCGCAGGGCGTGTTCCCGCGCTACGAGACGAAGACGGCATGAGCGCGCTGCCCCGGCTCGTCGACAGCCATTGCCACCTGGACTTCGATGACTTCGCCGCCGAGCGCGGCGAGGTCGTCGCGCGCGCCCGGCGGGCCGGGGTCGGCACGATGGTGACGATCTGCACCAAGATCACCGAGTTCCCGGCGATCCGTGCCATCGCCGAGGCCGACCCGGACATCTGGTGCACGGTCGGCATCCATCCGCACGAGGCGGCGAGCGAGCCCGACACGGACGAAGCGGCGCTCGTCGCGTTCGCTGCGCACCCGAAGGTGATCGGCATCGGCGAGTGCGGCCTCGACTATCACTATGACTACGCACCGCGCGACCGGCAGGCCCAGGTGTTCCGCACCCACGCCCGGGCGGCGAAGCAGGCCCAGGTGCCGATGGTCGTGCACACCCGCGAGGCGGACGAGGACACGGCGCGGCTCCTTTCGGAGGAGAGCGACGGTGGCCGGCTCACCGGTGTGCTGCACTGCTTCACGTCCGGCCGCGATCTCGCCATGCGCGGGCTCGATCTGGGATTCTATGTCTCGTTCTCCGGCATCGTCACGTTCAAGAACGCGGCCGACCTGCGCGAGATCGTCAAGGCGGTGCCGCTCGACCGGCTTCTGGTCGAGACCGACGCACCGTACCTGGCGCCGGTGCCGATGCGCGGCAAGCGCAACGAGCCGGCTTTCGTCGTCCATACCGCCGCCGCCATCGCCGCGATGAAGGGCGTCTCGCCCGAGGCGCTGGCGGAGGTCACGACGGAGAATTTCCACCGCCTGTTCACCAAGGCCGCGAAGGCGGCATGAGCCGGCTGCGCGTCACCATCCTCGGCTGCGGCGGCTCGCAGGGCGTGCCGACGCCGGTCGGCGACTGGGGCCTGTGCGACCCCAAGAACCCGCGAAACCGGCGCTTGCGCCCCTCGATCCTGGTCGAGGCGACGGATGCCGAGGGCGGCCGCAAGACCATCCTCGTCGACGCCGGCCCCGACCTCCGCGCGCAACTGCTCGCGGTCGAATGCCGGCACATCGACGCGCTGCTGTTCACCCACAGCCATGCCGACCATACCCACGGCATCGACGACCTGCGCGCCGTCAATCGCCTGATGGGCCGGCCCATCCCGTTCTGGGCGGCGCCCGAGACGCTGGCCGACATCCGGCAGCGCTTCGGCTATGCCGTGGTCGACGATCCGGCCGTGAGCAATTTTTATCGGCCGGTGCTGGTCGCGCACGAGATGGACGGCCCGTTCGTGGCCGCAGGCATCCCCGTCGTGCCGTTCGAACAGGACCACGGCTTCAGCCGGTCCTGGGGCTTCCGCATCGGCAATTTCGCCTATTCGACCGACGTGGTGCAGCTGAACGAGGCGGCCTTCGAGGCGCTCGCCGGCATCGAGCTCTGGGTCGTCGATTGCCTGCGCGAGGCGCCGCATCCGACCCATAGCCATCTGGAGCGCACGCTCGACTGGATTGACCGACTGAAGCCGCGCCGGGCGATCTTCACGCACATGGACCAGAGCAGCGACTTCGACGTGATCCGCCGCCAGCTGCCGCCGGGCGTCGAGCCGGGCTACGACGGCCTGGTCGCCGAGCTCTGACAGTGACGCCGGACGAGATCACCGGCCGCATCCTCTGGCGCTCCGACGAGATCCTGGTGCTCGACAAGCCGGCGGGCTTGGCCGTGCATCGGGCGCCGGGCACGTGGGCGAGCCTCGAGGATCATTTCGACGCGCTGCGCCTCGGCCTGCCGGACCTGCCGGGCCTCGCCCACCGGCTCGACAAAGATACGAGCGGCTGCCTGGTGCTGGGCCGCACGCCGGCGATGCTGCGGCGGCTCAACCAGCTGTTCGCCGACGGCCTTGTCGAGAAGACCTATTGGGCCGTGGTCGAGGGCGCGCCGCCCGCGCCGGACGGGCGGGTCGACCGGGCACTCCGGCGCGTGCGCCGCGCAGGCGACTGGACGAGCGTCGTCGACAAGAACGGCCAGCCAGCGGCGACGCGCTACCGCACGCTTGGGAGCGGCGACGGCCGCACCTGGCTCGAGCTCGCCCCCGAGACCGGACGCACCCACCAGATCCGCGTGCATTGCGCGTTCCTCGGCTGCCCGGTCGTGGGCGACATGGCATACGGCCGGCCGGCCGGCCCCGGCGAGCGGCTGCATCTCCATGCCCGCGCCGTTGCCTTCGACCTCGACGGTGCCCGCGTCGAGGTCGTGGCACCGCCGCCGCGCCACATGTTGCCGGCGCTCAGGGCCTGCGGCTTCGCCGTCTGAACCTCGGACTCACGCTACCGCGGGACCTGCAAAATGGTTGTGGATCCGCGACTTGATGTAGTCGGACGCCTCGCCCTGGGTCTTGGGCAGCAGCTCGGCCGCGTCCTGCGGGTGGCTCGCCCGGGTCAGATGATGCACGCCCAGGAGCAGGCCTTGCTGCAGCGGGTCGAGCGGCTGGTTCGCCGGATGGCTCGGATCGGTCGTGGCAGGGAGGGTCGGCAGCGGCCCGCGCGGTAGTTTCGCGGGCGCGTCGGTGCGCGGTGCCGTCAACGAGAGCAACCCGGCAAACGATGCGGCCTCGGCGTCCCGGCTGGTCAGGTTTCCCGCGACGCCGAACAGCTCGCGAGCCGTCTTCATGACCGAAGTGTGCTGCAGCTTCTGATGCCAGATCGTGCCTTTGGCGATCCACGGCGAGACCACCACGGCGCCGACCCGGAGCCCCAGTCGGTCGAATTGGAACGACGGCGCATAGCTTGGATCGTTCGCCGTGGGCGAGTTCTTGCCGTCCGGGCTGGTGGCGGCCGGCGGCGTCACATGATCGTAGAAGCCGCCGTGCTCGTCATAGACGATGACCAGCACGCTCGACTGCCAGACCGCCTCGTTCGCGCGCAGCGCCTCGTAGACGTCGGCGATCAATTCCTCGCCCCAGCGGACGTCGTGCGGCGCGTGCTGGCTGTTGACCATCTGACCGTCCTTGTCGGCCAGCATCCGGGGTACGATGAAGCTGTAGTTCGGCAGCTTGCCGGATGCGCAATCCGCGGCGAACGCGTCGATCTGCTTGAATGCCGCCGTGTAGCCCTGCAGCGGTGTGAAGGAACGGACCTCGTTCGTATCGTGCTCATAGGTCGCCCAGGTCCGGCCGGCCTCCTGCAGCTGCTGGTAGATGGTCTTGAGGTCGAAATGCGCCGACCAGGCATTGAGCGCGTGGCCGGCCGAGGTCGCTGCATGCAGATAGAGCCGATTGGGCTGCGTCGGGCCCGGCACCTCGGCGTACCACTGGTCGCAAACGGCGAATTCGTCCGCAAGCGCATTCAGCACCGGCAGCTGGGCGGCCGAGAATGACTGCATGACCACGCCCAGGTCCGCGTTGCTCGGATGGGGCACATGGTCGGCGACCGTGAGCTCGACCTGGTAGCTTTTGACGAAGCCGTCGTTGGCCACGGGACCGGTCGCCGCGTTGTTGCCGAACAGCTGCATGTTGGTCTGCTTGACCGAATGCCCGGGCCCCTGGCCGACAGTGATGGCAAAGGGCGCGCCGGTGCCCACGGTGAAGGGTGGATTGGCGAGGCTTTGCGCCTCTGCGGGATTGAGGAGGTTGAACTCCTTGCCGGTGAGGCCTTGGACCTCGGGCCGGAATCCAAACAGATGATCGAACGCGCGGTTTTCCAGCATGAGAACGACGAAGTGATCGATTTGCGGCATGACGGCGCCCTCCCAACGGATTCCGCCGCGGGTTCGCGATCCGCTGGGCGGAACAAATGACTTCGGTCGACTTATTCAATCAAAATATCACATCCGTTCGACGATCGACAACTTGGGGTTAAATCGTCGCGCGCCATGCGTTGCGCCGCACCCAGGCCGTCGATTTTTGCGTCTGCAACCGCCTGGCGGATGGGTTCATCCTTATTGCTGAGCTTTGAAAGGATCTCCGTCCGTCACGCCGCCGTCTGCGCGAGGGGAGGTCGCCCGCGTCCGAAAGGTCGTTCATTGTCAGCTGCCCCATCCGCCGTCGCCGAGAGCCCGACCCGTTTTTCCCATCGCGAGACGATCGTCATCATCGCCGGGCTGATGCTCGGCATGTTCCTGGCGGCACTCGACCAGACGATCGTGGCCACGGCTCTGCCGCGCATGGCGGCCGACCTGCAGGGCGTCAGCCACCTGTCCTGGGTCGTCTCGGCCTATCTCCTGACATCGACCGCGGTCACACCGATCTACGGCAAGTTATCCGATCTCTACGGCCGCAAGATCATGCTGCAGATCGCCGTCAGCCTGTTCGTGCTGACGAGCCTTTTGTGCGGCCTTGCCGACAGCATGGTGCAGCTGATCCTGTTCCGGGCGCTCCAGGGGCTGGGCGGCGGCGGGCTGCTCGCCATGGCGCACGCGACCATCGCCGACGTGATCTCGCCGCGTGAGCGCGGGCGCTACCAGGGCTATATCGCGAGCGTGTTCGCAGCGGCGAGCGTCGTCGGCCCCGTGCTGGGCGGCCTGTTCGTCGATCACCTGACCTGGCGCTGGGTGTTCTGGATCAATCTGCCGATCGGCATCGGCGCGCTGATCGCCTCGCAGATCACGCTGAAGCGGCTTGCAGCGAAGCGGCTCCGCCACAAGATCGACTATCTGGGCGCCATCCTCATCGTCTCCGCCGTCTGCTGCGTGCTGCTGGTCACCACGATGGGCGGCGAGGAAGTGCCGTGGGACTCGCTGACGATCAAGCTTCTCGGCCTCGCCGCGGTCGTGCTGTTCGTCGCCTGCATCGTCCAGGAACGGCGGGCGAGCGAGGCGATCCTGCCGCCGCGCCTATTCCACAACCCGGTGTTCTTCGTCGCCAATACGGCGAACCTGCTCGCTTCGATCTGCATGCTCGGCGGCATCGTGTTCATGCCGCTCTTCCTGCAGCTGGCATTTGCGATGCCGGCCGATGCGTCCGGCCTCATGCTGATCCCGCTCACGGGCGGCACAGTCCTGGGTGCGGTCAGCTCCGGCCAGCTCGTCGCCCGGATCGGCCGCTACAAGCGGTTCCCGCTGATCGGGCTCGCGACGACCTGTCTCGGCTCGCTGCTGCTCTCTACCGTGACGCGCGACACCTCGCTGGCGCTGGTCTGCGTCTTCCTGGCGGTGAACGGCCTCGGCATCGGCCTCATCATGCCGGCCCTGCTGGTCGCCGTGCAGAATTCGGTCGACGTGCGCGATCTGGGATCGGGCACGGCCTCGATTACCTTCTTCCGCTCGATGGGTGGCTCGTTCGGCGTGGCGCTGTTCGGCGCGGTGCTGATCGGCCGGCTGAACGGCCTCATTCCGAGCCTGCCGGGCGCCGACGTGCTCGGCAGTTCGCCGGGGCCGGCGCTGCTCCATGCCGGCCCGGACGCCATCGCCTCGGTCCCGGCGGCGCTGCAGTCGTCCGTCGGGACGGCGATTGCTGAGGCGTTCCACGGCGTGTTCCTGTTGTCGGCATCACTCTCCTTCGTGGCGTTCCTCGTGGCGCTGTTCTTGAAGGAGCTGCCGCTGCGCACCAGCACCGGCCCGTCGGGCGACGCCGCCAAGGTCGTGGCCGCCGCACTCGCCGATTGACGTCAAACCGTCATCTGGCTTGGCTATAGTCCGCCGCCTTCGGGGCAGGGGGACGCCATGGCATCCAATCGCAAATTCGCGCGCGTAGCACTTACGGCCGCAACGCTGGCCGCGGCAGCGTTCTCGACCGCGCCGGCCCACGCCGCCAGCTACCAGCATGTGCTGCTGATCTCGATCGACGGGCTGCATCAGGCCGACCTGAAACGCTTCATCGAGACGAACGGCCGCTCGACGCTGGCCCAGCTCGCGAAGAGCGGCAAACTCTACGACAATGCCCAGACCACGAAGCCGTCGGACAGTTTCCCGGGCATGCTGGCGCTGGTGACCGGCGGCACGCCGGCGGCGACCGGGATCTATTACGACGCCTCCTGGGACCGTACCCTGTCGCCGGCCGGCTCCGACTGCTCCGCGCGCGGCGCTGCGGCCGACTTCGACGAAGCGATCGACCGCAATCCCGATGCGGTCGACGCCGGCGGCGGCATCGACGAGAAGAAGCTGCCGCGCGATCCGGCGAACGGCTGCAAGCCGATCTGGCCGCACGCCTATCTTCGCACCAATACCGTGTTCGACCTGGTCGCGGCCGCCGGCAAGACCGCGGCCTGGCTCGACAAGCACCCGGCCTACGACCTGCTCGCCGGGCGGAATGGCACGGCGCTCGCCGATTTCTATGCGCCCGAGATCGCGGCCGGCGCGCAGGACCACGACGTGCACAAGACGGAGGCGAACGACGACCTGCGCGTGGCCGCCCTCGTCAACGAGATCAACGGCCTCGACCATACCGGCGCGCGCAAGATCGCGGTGCCGACCGTGTTCGGACTCAATTTCCAGGCAGTGAGCGTCGGCCAGAAATACGCCGGCTACACGGACGCCGCCTTCACGCCGAGCGCCGATCTTGCCGAAGGCCTCGCGCATACGGATCGCTCGCTCGGCACCATCGTGGCCGCGCTGCGCGCCGCGGGCCTCTATGACAAGACGCTGCTTATTTTCGCGAGCAAGCACGGCAACTCGCCGGTCGATCCGAAGCTGGTGCGCAAGATCGATGGCAAGAGCCTGACCAAGGCAGTCGACGAGGCGGTGAAGGGCAGCCTGGCGCATGCGACGCTCGACGATGTCGGGCTGCTGTGGCTCGCCGACGAGGCTCAGTCGAAGCCGGTCGCCGATGCGCTGATGGCGCGCAAGGACGAGCTCGGCATCGCCCATGTCTATCAGGGCGACGAGCTGAAGCGGCTGTGGGGCGCCGATCCGGCGCAAGACGCCCGTGTGCCGAACCTGTTCGTCGAAGTGCAGCCCGGCGTCATCTATACCAAGCCGACCAATGCCAAGCTCGCCGAGCACGGCGGTTTCGCCGCCGACGACACTCATGTTGCCCTGCTGGTCGCCGGCGCCGGCATCAAGTCCGGCGTGGTGGCCGATTCGGTCGAAACGCGGCAGGTGGCGCCGACGATTCTGAAGGCGCTCGGCATGGATCCGAGCCGGCTCGATGCCGTGCGTGCGCAGCACACCGCGGCACTGCCGGGGCTGGGCTTCACGAAATGACGCTGCACGCCTGACGGGTTGCCCGCCTGTCACTTCGCTAACTTCTTGTTCGAGAATTTATAGTAAGCTCCGTGCATAGGTCCGATGAAGGGGTGTCGTGGCCAGCACGTGAGGCGGTATGTCGGCTGAAAAGCACAGAATTTTGATCGTCGACGACGCCGCGACGAATATCGAGATTCTGAACGAGGTCCTGGGGGTTGAGTACGACAGCCTGTTCGCCATGGATGGCGCAACGGCGCTGCAGCTTGCCGTCGACGAGCAGCCGGACCTCATTCTGCTCGACGTGGTCATGCCCGGCCTCGACGGCTACGAGGTTTGCCGCCGCCTGAAGGCCGATCCGCGGACCAAGGGCGTTCCGGTGATCTTCATCTCCGGCCTGTCCGAGGAGGCCGACGAGGCCAAGGGCCTCGAGATCGGCGCCATCGACTATATCGCAAAGCCGTTCAGCCCGCCGATCGTGCGCGCCCGCGTACGCAACCATCTGCAGCTGAAGCGCTATCAGGACATGCTGGAGCGCCTGTCGGTGCTGGACGGGCTCACCGGCATCTCCAACCGGCGCCGCTTCGACGAGGTGCTCGACCATGAGTGGCTGCGCGCCCGCCGCCAGGGCACGCCGCTGTCGCTCATCATCATCGATGTCGACTGCTTCAAGGCCTACAACGACAATTACGGCCATGCCGCTGGCGACGATTGCCTGCGCAAGGTCGCGAACATGCTGGCCAACACCGCGCGCCGGACGATGGACCTGGTCGCCCGCTATGGGGGCGAGGAATTCGTCGTCATCATGCCCGAGACCGATGCCGCGGGCGGCATCGTGATCGCCGAAACGCTGCGCCGCAGCGTCCAGGCGCTGGCGCTGGCACATACCCATTCGCCGGTCACGAATGTCGTCACGGTCAGCATCGGCGGCGCGACGCTCGTCCCGGCGCGCCATGCGCAGGGGCCGGAGGAGCTGGTGAAGCTGGCCGACGTCCGGCTTTACGAGGCGAAGAACGCCGGCCGCAACCGGGTGGCCTGGAGCGCCCGGCCGACACCGGATGCGCCGCCTGTCGGCGAAGTCTTCGGCTGAGCCTCCGGCTCAGGATTTCCGGAAAAGATTGGCCCGGGTCGGCTGGTGGAAGCGGTAGCCGTCGGGTGTCTGCTCGGCCGCCACCTCGAAGGCGGCGCGGAGCTCGGCGCGATGACGTTCGATCATCGGGGCCCGCGCCGGGTCGACCGCCGCAAGCCGCGCCTCGAACGCGGTGTAATCCTTGAAGACGAGGGGATTGCGATAGGTCTCCTCGGCGACCGCCGTTAGGCCGTAGTCGGTTGCCCGGCCCAGCGCCTCGTAGGCCTTGGCACGGACGAAGGTCTCGTCCTCGACAAGCCGTGTCAGCTCGAAATAGCCGCCGGCCGCAATCGGCTCGACCACCAGCAGCCGGCCGTCGGGGACGAGCACGCGCGCGGCCTCGTGAAGCGCGCGCGCCAGCAGATCGACCGGCACGTGATGCAGGCTGTTGAAGAACAGGACGACGTCGACCGAGGCGTCGCCGAGCGGCAGCGCCTCGGCCCGGCCCTCGAGATAGCGCTCGTCCGCTACCAGCGGTGCCGCTAGCGCCGGGGCCAGCGCCCGGGCGTCGATCTCGATGCCGGTCATCGCGGCACCCCGGCGGGCGAGTGCCCGGACGAGCGCGCCGTCGCCGCAGCCAACGTCGATCACCCGACGCCCGTCGAGGGCGGCGAGTGCCGACAGGCGGTCGAGATGCCTGGCGATCGGCAGGGTGTCGACCGTTGCTGCGGAAAACGAGGTCATGGGACTCCTTCCTACATCTTCAGATAATGCGGCAGCCAGACCGAGATTGCCGGCACATAGCTGATCAGAACCAGGAACATCAGCATGGCGATGAGCCAGGGCATGACGGCCACGGTCAGTTCCGAGATGCCCATGCGCGCGATGCCGGAGGCGACGTAGAGATTGAGCCCGACCGGCGGGTGGCAGAGGCCGACCTCCATGTTGACCGCCATCAGGATGCCGAAATGGATCGGGTCGACGCCCAGGCTGGTCGCGATCGGAAACAGGATCGGCGCCATGATCAGCAGGATCGAGGTCGGCTCCATCACGTTGCCGGCCGCGAGCAGCACGATGTTGACCACGAGCAGGAAGGTCCAGACGTTGAAGTGCTGTGCCACGATCCAGGCGGCCATGGATTGCGGGATGTGCTCGTTCGTCATCAGGAACGAGAACAGCACCGCGTTCGTGATGATGTAGAGCAACATGGCGCTGGTGTTGGCGGCACTCAGCAGCACCTTCGGCACGTCGCGGAGCTTGAGGTCGCGATAGACGAAGACCGCGATGACGAAGGCATAGACGGCGGCGATGGCGGCCGCCTCGGTCGGCGTGAAGATGCCGCCGTAGATGCCGCCCAGAACGATGCCGATGAGCGCCAGGCCCCACACGGACTCGCGGAACGTCCGCCAGCGCTCGCGCCAGCTGGCCCGCGCCATGCGCGGGTAGCCGCGCTTCCAGGCGATGACGAGCGTGACGCCGATCATGAGGGCGGCGAGCAGCAGGCCGGGCACGACGCCCGCCATGAACAGCGCGCCGATCGAGGTGTTGGTCGAGACGCCGAACAGCACCAGGATGACCGAGGGCGGCAGCAGGATGCCGAGCGCGCCCGAGGTCGTGATGACGCCGGCGCCGAAGCGCCGCGGATAGCCGCGTTCCAGCATCTCCGGCAGGATGATCGAGCCGATCGCGACGACGGTCGCGACGCTCGAGCCCGAGACGGCGGCGAACAGGGCCGAGGCGGCGACGCCGGCCAAGCCCAGCCCGCCCGGCCAGTGGCCGACCAGCGACGCGGTGAAGGCGACCATGCGGCGCGCCACGCCGCCACGGGTCAGGAACGTGCCGGCCAGGATGAAGAACGGGATCGCCATGATCGAGAAATTGTCGAGCCCGGTGAAGAGCTTCAGCCCGACGCTCTCGATCGGCACCTGGGTCATGGTGAACAAGAAGGTGAGCACCGACAGGCCGAGCGCGATCGAGATCGGCATGCCGGTCACCATCAGCGCCAGCAGCAGGCCGAAGATGATCGCGGCGCTCATACCGGCGCTCCCATCTCGGCGTCCTCGCCGACCAGGTCCTCGACATGGGCCGCGTCATGGTGCGGCAGCTCGCCGGTCCGCGCGAAGGCCCACGCCACCTGCAGGAAGCGGAAGCACATGAGGTAGGAGCCGAGCGGGATGCACAGATAGACCATCCAGCTCGGCCATTCGAGATCGGGTGTCGTCTGGTCGGTCCCCATCAGGCCATAGACGAACTTGGCGCCCATGGTGCCGATGACGCCGGTGAAGAGCGCGCCGCACAGGAGCCCGAACAGCACGACCCATTTGCGCCGGCTGGGCTCGAGCCGCTTGATCAGCACGTCGACGCCGACATGGATGCCGGTGCGCACGCCGTAGGCGGCGCCGAACTTCGCCATCCAGATGAACATGAAGATGCAGAGTTCCTGCGCCCAGTCCATGTCGAACTGGCTCGCGATCGGGAAGAGCAGGGGTATGCCGACGGCGAAGCGCTGCACCACCGACAGGAAGATGATGAGCGTGGCCCCGGCCATCATCGTCGCGATCAGGATCTCTTCCAGCCGATCGACTATTCGAAGCAGCATCTGGCTTTCTCTCCGCCAAGGCATGAAGCACGACCGCCCCGGCGCATCCGACGGGCGGGCCCATCGGATGGTCGGGGCGGCAACGGGGACGGCGACTAGTTTGCGGCTGCCGTCGCCTGGCGGAACGCGTCGATGGTTTCCTTGCCGATGCGCGAGGTCATCTCGGTCGCGACCGGGTCGAGCGCCTTGCGCCAGGCTGCCTTCTCGTCGGCGGTGAGGTCGATGAAGGTGATCTTGCCCGACGCCTTCATCTGGGCGAGCGCGTCGTCATTTTCCTTCTGCGACAGGTCGTTGACGTAGGTCGTTGCCTCGGCCATGGCCTTGTCGAGCTCATCGCGGATGTCGGCCGGCAGCCCGTCCCAGAACTTCTTGTTCACGATGACGGCGTAGCCGATGTAGCCGTGGTTGGAGAGCGTCGCGTACTTCTGCACTTCATAGTGCTTCTGCGTGTACATGTTGGACGGCGTGTTCTCCGAACCGTCGACGACGCCGGTCTGCATCGCCTGATAGACGTCGGAGAAGGCCATGACCTGGGGAAGCGCGCCCAGCGCCTTGAACTGCGCCTCCAGCACCTTGGATGACTGGATGCGCATCTTCAGGCCCTGGAAGTCGGCCGGAGTCTTGAGCGGCTTGTTGGCGCTCATGATCTTGAAGCCGTTGTCCCAATAGGCGAGGCCTTCGATGCCCTTCGACTCGAGCTTCTTGAACAGGCTCTTGCCCAAGGGGCCGTCGGTCACGCGCCGGAGTGCCGCCTTGTCCGGGATGATGTAGGGCAGGTCGAAGACCTCGAACTCCTTGGCGCCGAGCGGGCCGAACTTGGCAAGCGAGGGCGCCAGCATCTGAACGGCCCCCAGCTGCAGCGCCTCGACCTCTTCCTTGTCCTTATAGAGCTGGGAATTGGGATAGACTTCGATCCGGACCTTGCCGTTCGTGTATTTCTCGGCCAGTTCCTTGAACTTGTCGGCGCCTTTGCCCTTGGGCGTGTCCGGCGCCACGACATGGCTGAACTTGATGACGATCGGATCGTCCGCCCAGGCTGGGCCCGCGACGAGCGCGACCAGCGCCGTGAAAATGCCCGCGGCGAAAATATGCTTCATCGTTTACTCCCCCCAAATGGTGTGGTTCGTTGAATCTTGTTACAGGCCGGCCTCTTCGGGCCGGTTCTTCAAGCGCTTTCGGACTCCATGCAGATCTTGCCTGCAGCATCCTCGGTCCAGCAATGGATCCCGCCCGCGGCATGGCGCCGCCCTCGGACGGCGAAGCGCTGGCCAGAGATGAGCGGCGAGACGCCGCGATAGCGGAACGAGCTGGGTGCCGCGCCGCCGAGCTCGGCCGCGAGATTGAACATCAGGCTCGCCTGCAGCGGCCCGTGCACCACCAGGCCGGCATAACCTTCGACGCCGGTGACATAGGGATGGTCGTAGTGGATCCGATGGCCGTTGAACGTCATGGCCGAATAGCGGAACAGCAGGACCGGCGTCGCCTCGACATGGCGGGTGATGTCGGCCAGACGTGACTGGGGCGGACGCAGCTCGGGCGCGTCGCTGGCCTCCGCCTTCTGGGGTGTCGCACTCGTCGCTTCGCGATAGACGATGTTATGCCGCTCAGTGAGCGCCACGCCGCGCTCGGTCGCGTATTCATGGTCGACCGAGACGAAGCACAGCGTGCCCGTGCGGCCTTCCTTGACCATGACGTCAGCAATGACGGAGCGGCGGCGCACATGGTCGCCGACCCGCAGCGGCGCCAGGGTCTCGACCGAACCGCCGGCCCACATCCGGCGCGGCAGCGGCACCGGCGGCAGGAACTCGCCCTTGGCCGCATGGCCATCCTCGCCGATGCCGCTCAAGGGCGTGATCGGCGGCGCCAGGCACCAATGGAGGGCGAGCGGCGCGTCATCGGTCGCAACGGGCGCGAGGTTGGGCTCGAGCGTTGCGCGGTACTCCTGGGCGAGCCGCGGCGTCACGATGTCGTCCGCTTCCATGGTGCGGCCGATCCATTGCCGGAGCGTCGCGAGATCCAGCTGCATGGCTGACGCCTCCTAATAGGACCGGGGCAGGCCCAGCACATGCTCGGCCAGATAGGACAGGATCAGATTGGTCGAGATCGGGGCCACTTGATAGAGCCGGGTCTCGCGGAATTTGCGCTCGACGTCGTATTCTTCGGCGAAGCCGAAGCCGCCATGGGTCTGGATGCAGGCGTTCGCCGCCTCGAACGAGGCGTCGGCCGCCAGCATCTTCGCCATGTTCGCCTCGGCGCCCGGGTTCTGCCCGGCCTCGTAGAGCCGGAGCGCCTCGCGCACCATGAGTTCGGCCGCGCGCATGTTGGCGTAGGCCTTGGCGATCGGGAACTGGATGCCCTGGTTCCGGCCGATCGGCCGGTCGAACACGACGCGCTCCTTGGCATAGGCCGAGGCCTTGCCGATGAACCATTTGGCATCGCCGATGCACTCGGACGCGATCAGGATGCGCTCCGCGTTCATGCCCGACAGGATGTAGCGGAAACCCTGGCCTTCCTCACCGATCAGGTTCTCGGCCGGCACTTCAAGATTGTCGAAGAAGACCTCGCACGTATTGTGGTTCATCATCGTGCGGATTGGCCGGATGGTGAGGCCGTGGCCCAAGGCCGCGCGCATATCGACCAGGAAGGTCGAGAGCCCCTCGGTCTTCTTCGCGACCTGATCGCGCGGCGTCGTGCGCGCGAGCAGCAGCATCAGGTCGGAATATTCCGCCCGGCTGGTCCAGATCTTCTGGCCGTTCACGATGTACTTGTCGCCCTCGCGCCGGGCCACCGTCCGGAGTGAGGTCGTGTCGGTGCCGCTCGTCGGCTCGGTCACGCCGAACGCCTGCAGCCTGAGCTCACCGGCTGCGATCTTCGGCAGGTAGGCCGCCTTCTGCTGGGCGTTGCCGTGCCGGAGCACCGTGCCCATCGTGTACATCTGGGCGTGGCAGGCGGCCCCGTTGCAGCCGTTCGCCTGTACCGTCTCGAGGATCGCCGCCGCGGCCGACAGCGGCAGGCCGGCGCCGCCATATTCCTCGGGGATCAGCACCGAGAGATAGCCGGACTCGGTCAGCGCCCGAACGAATTCGGCCGGATATTCCATCGACCGGTCGAGCTTGCGCCAATACTCGCCGGGGAAGCGTGCGCACAGCTTGGCGACGGCATCGCGGATGTCGGCGTAGGGATCGTCGGCGTGGCTGGTATCCATGGCGGAACTCTCAGGCTGTGCGGGCAGCGGCGCGCCACCGGGCAGGCCCCTCGCGGTGGACGGAAGTGCCTTGCGCGTCGACTGCGACCGTGACCGGCATGTCGACCACGGTGAATTCGTGGATCGCCTCCATGCCGAGGTCGCCGAACGCCAGCACCCGGGCGGACTTGATCGCCTTGGAGACGAGATAGGCGGCTCCGCCGACGGCGATCAGATAGGCCGCACCATGGGCCTTGATCGCCTCGATCGCGGCCGGGCCGCGCTCGGCCTTGCCGATCATGACCAGGAGGCCGGTCTCGGCCAGCATGGTTTCGGTGAAGCGGTCCATGCGGGTGGACGTGGTCGGGCCGGCCGGGCCAACCGCCTCGTCACCGACCGCATCGACCGGGCCCACGTAATAGATCGCCCGGTCGCGGAAATTGACCGGCAGCGGCTCGCCTGCGGCCAGCATCCGGGTCATGCGCAGATGCGCCGCGTCGCGCCCGGTCAGCAGCTTGCCCGACAGCAGCAGCGTCTCGCCCGCGCGCCAGGTCGCGACCTCCGCCGGCGTCAGGCGGTCGAGGTCGACGCGCCGCGCGCCGGCGGCGATGCCATCGAGCGCGATCTCCGGCCAGAGGTCGAGATCGGGTGGGGTGAGTGTCGCCGGCCCCGAGCCGTCGAGCACGAAATGCGCGTGCCGATCGGCGGCGCATTGCGGGATGAGGCCCACGGGCAGCGAGGCTGCATGGACCGGGAAGGTGCGGATCTTGACGTCGAGCACGGTGGTGAGGCCGCCCAGCCCTTGGGCGCCGATGCCGAGCGCGTTGATCTTCTCCCAAAGCTCGATGCGCATTTCCTCGAGCTTGGAGGCGGGGCCGCGCGCCCGGAGCTCGGTCATGTCGATCGGGTCCAGGAGCGACTGTTTTGCCAGCAGCATCGCCTTCTCGGCACTGCCGCCGATGCCGAGGCCGATCAGACCCGGCGGGCACCAGCCGGCGCCCAAGGTTTCGACCGTGCGCAGGACCCAGTCGACCACGGAGTCGCTGGGCTCAAGCGTTGCAAAGCGCGACTTGTTCTCGGAGCCGCCGCCTTTGGCCGCGACATGGACCTCGACCTGGTCACCGGCGACCATCTCGACATGCAGGTTGGCCGGCGTGTTGTCGCCTGTGTTCTTCCGGTCGAACAGCGGCTCGCGCACCATCGAGGCGCGCAGCGGGTTGGTGTCGGCCTTCCAGGCGCGCCGAACACCCTCGTTCACCAGTTCGTCGAGCGGCCGACCGGTCGCGAAACGCGCGCCCATGCCGATCTTCATGAAGACATTGACGACGCCGGTGTCCTGGCAGATCGGCCGCCGGCCGAACGCCGCCATGCGCGAGTTCGCCAGGATCTGCGCCATGGCGTTCTTCGCCGCCGGGCTCTGTTCCAGCCGATAGCTCTCGGCCAGATGCCGGATATAGTCCTCCGGGTGGTAGTAGGAGATGAACTGCAGCGCGTCGGCGATGCTCTGGACCAGGTCTTCCTCGGTGATGGGCGTGCTCATGACGCGAACTCCTCGCGGATCTTTCGGTTGTGCTCGCCGATCGCCGGCACCCGGCCCAGCGACGGCGCGGTGCCGTCGCGGAGCGCCGGCGGGGCCACGATCGAGGCCAGGCCGTCGGGGGTCTCGACCGCGGCCCGGCGCAAGGCCGGATGCGCCGCCAGGTCCTTGAGGTCGCTGACGAAACCGTAGGCGGTCTTGGCGGCGCGCAAGCGCTCGGCCGCTTCTTCGCGCGTGAACCGGCGGAACACGGCCGCGACGCGCGCGTCGACCGCGGGCCGGTTGGCGACGCGGATCGTGTTGGTCTCGTAGCCGGGCTCGCGCGGCAGGTCCGGCTCGCCCATGAACGTAGCGCAGAAATTGGCCCATTCCCGCTCGTTCTGGATCGAGATCAGCACGAGCTTGCCGTCCGCCGTCTCGAACGCGCCATAGGGGCAGATCGAGGGATGGGCAAGGCCGACGCGCTCGACCGACCGGCCGGTGCCTTCCGAATAGAGCAGCGGCACGTTCATCCAGTCGGCCATGCCGTCGAACAGGCTGACCTCGAGCCGGCTGCCTTGGCCGGTGAGCGAGCGGGCGATAAGCGCCTCCAGCACGGCCGCATGCGCCGACATGCCGCACGCGATGTCGCAGACCGAGACGCCGACGCGCCCGGGCCCGGCCGGGTGACCGGTGATCGAGGCGAGGCCGCTTTCCGCCTGGACCAGCAGGTCGTAGGCCTTCATCTCGGTATAGCTGTTGCCGGCGCCGTAGCCGGTCACGTCGACCGTGACAAGCCGCGGATAGCGCCGGCGCAACTCGGCCGAGCCGAAGCCGGCGCGCTCGGCAGCACCCGGTGCCAGGTTCTGGATGAACACGTCCGCCTTTGCCAGCAGGCGATGGAGGAGGGCGGCTTCGTCCGGGTCCTTGATGTCGGCGACCAGGCTCTCCTTGCCGCGGTTGAGCCAGACGAAATAGCTGGAGAGACCGCCGACCGCGGCATCGTAGCCGCGCGCGAAGTCGCCCTCTGGCCGTTCGATCTTGATGACGCGGGCGCCGGCGTCGGCCAGCCGCGAGCTGCAATAGGGCGCCGCTACCGCCTGTTCGAGCGCCACGACCAGCAGGCCCTCGAGCGGCCTGGCGGGCTTGGCGGTGCGGTCTGTCATCGGCATCCTCCGGATCGGGCTGTTGGTTCAGCTTTCCGACAGTTTCTCGACCACGGGCTGATCCGTCCAATATATAATACTGCCGAACAGCATATGTGAAACGTATGGAGCTCCGTCATTTCCGCTATTTCCTCGCCGTCGCCGAGGAACGTCATTTCACCCGGGCGGCCCAGCGGCTCGGCATCAGCCAGCCGCCCTTGAGCCAGCAGATCCGGCAGTTCGAGGCCGAGGTCGGCGCCGTCCTGTTCCATCGCCTGCCTCATGGCGTGGCGCTGACCGAGGCAGGCGAGCGCCTGCTGCAGGATGCGCGCACGATCCTGCGCGACGCCGACAAGGCGCTCGACAACGCGCGGCGCGCAGCGCGCGGCGAATGGGGCGTCATCCGGATCGGCTTCACCTCGTCGGCCTCGTTCCATCCGTTCGTCACCGGCGCCATTCGCGACTATCGCCTGGCCTATCCCGAGGTCCGGCTCGAGCTCATCGAGGCCAACACGGTCAGGCTGTTCGAGCTGTTCCAGGCCGAGCAGCTCAATGCGGCCTTCATTCGCCCGGCGCCGGGCGAGAGCGGCGCGCTCGGGGAGATGCCGCTCTTCCGGGAGGAGATGCTGGTGGCGCTGCCGGCCGATCACCGGCTCGCCGCACAGCCGCGCGTGGCGCTCACGGAACTGGCGGACGAGACCTTCATCCTCTATCCGCGCCGCAACGGCCGGGCGCTCTATGACGACATCGTCGGCGCCTGCCAGGCGGCGGGCTTCAATCCCCATGTCGAGCAGGAGGCGCCGCAGATGGCCTCCACCATCACGCTCGTCGCCACCGGCCTCGGCATCTCGATCGTGCCGGCCTCGATGAAGCACCTGGCCGCCCGCGGCGTGACCTATCGGCCGATCGACGGCGAGGAGCCGCGCGCCGCCATGAGCCTCGTGCATTTCGGCGGCGGCTCGCCGGCCGCGACGCGCGCCTTCGTCGGCATCGTCGAGGCGCGGCTCGAGCGGGAGCAGGCGGGCAAGGCATAGCGGCTCAGGCACCGTCGCGCGGGGCGCAGAACAGCGCCACCTCCCAATGGCGATGACCTACGCCTGACGTCCTTGCGGCACCGGCGGTTTCCAGCCCATCACCGCTTCAGCGCGCCACGGCGCGTCCGTCAGCTCGGTGATCAAGAAGTCGGCCAGGGCGGAGACCTTCGCAGGACGAGCGCGAGCCGTCGGTGTCACGAAGTACAATCCGCCTTCCGGCAGGCGCCAATCGGTCAGGATCGGCTCAAGCAGCTTCTCTGGGAAATATTGTGTCGCGACAAATTCGGGGAATTCGCCGATCGCCAGCCCTTCGAGTACGGTTGGCATCAGCGCCTCGACGCTCGTTCCTCTGAGCGGCCCTGTTGGCGTGACCAAGCATTCCTCGCCCGTCTCGCGGTGCGTGAAGCGCCAAGCATCGCGCTTCGCTCTGTTCGCGTAGCTCAGGCACCGATGAGCATCCAGGTCGTGCGGGTGCTGCGGACGGCCATGCCGGGCGATGTAACTCGGCGATGCGACCACGAACCGGCGAACGGGCGCGATCAGCCGCGCCACAAGGGACGAATCTTCCATGATCGCAATGCGCAGGGCGGCGTCAAAGCCGTCGCCGATCAGGTCGGTCTGCGCATCGGTCAGGTGAAGATCGACCACGATGTCGGGATAGCGACGAAAGAACTCGGGCAGCATGGGTGCCACCCAGCGCGCGCCAAAGGAGAGCGGGGCGGCGAGCTTCACCAAGCCTCGCGGGCGACTGGAGGTCTCGCGCGCGAAGTCCTCGGCCGCCTCTGCATCCGCATAGATTCTGGAGGCTCGCTCGGCCAGGGTGTGACCGAAGTCCGTCAGTGCGAGCCGTCGTGAGGTTCTATTGAAGAGACGCCCGCCGAGCCGCTCTTCAAGGCGCGTGACGGCCCGGGAGACAGTGGCGACCGACACGCCCAGGGCTCGGGCCGCGGCGGCGAACGATCGCTCCTCCGCCACCGTCGCGAACATCGCGAGCCCCTCGAAGTCAGGCAGTTTCGACATCGACATTCTCGCAACGATGACTTTCATCCATTTCTATTTCGAAAACGCCGCCTCCGCCACAAATTTGCCGGACCCGCAAGGTGATACGGAGATGCGCGATGTCTGACAGGATCTACGAACTGCTGCACCGAAACCTCCAGGAGGTGTTCGGCGAAGGAGACGCCACCCGCCGTCGCGCGGCCATCGCGGAGCTCTACACCGCTGACTGTGTCCTGTATGTGCCGCCTGGTGTCTTCATCGGGCACGACGCGCTGGACAAGTTCGCCGGCGACCTGCGGGCGACGCATCCCCATTTCGCGTACGCGCCTCACGGTGCGCCGCAGGCACTGCACAACGCCGGCCGCTTGGCCTGGGGATCGGGGCCGCTCGGTGAGACGCCCGATTACACCGGTTTGGACGTGATCATCGTTC
The DNA here is from genome assembly GCF_014643535.1 of Aliidongia dinghuensis. NCBI lineage: Bacteria > Pseudomonadati > Pseudomonadota > Alphaproteobacteria > Rhodospirillales > Dongiaceae > Aliidongia > Aliidongia dinghuensis. The sequence goes on from NZ_BMJQ01000004.1 coordinate 414,604, forward strand.
GCGACGACAAGATCGCCGCGCTCTATGTGTTCCTCGATTCAGTGCCGTCCGCGGCTGGGGGCGAGGCAAGGCGCTAATCGGCTTTGGCGGCGGTCGTCGGCTCGGCGCTGGCCTTCTCGATCTTGTCCAGTGTCGGCAGCTCGTCGGTGCTCCAGCCGCCGCCCAGCGCCTTGACCAGCAGCACGCTCGCCTCCATGCGCCGGCGCTGGATCTCCACCTGGTTGCGCTGGTTGCTGAGCGCTGCGGTCTGCGCCGTGATGACCTGCAGATAGGTGTCGCGGCCGCCGAGATAGCGCGTGGTGAACAGCTGCAGCGAATTCTGCGCCGCGGCGACCGCCTCGTCCTGCTGCTGCGCCTCCTGCTGCAGGATGCGGAGAGCCGCGAGGTTGTCCTCGACCTGCTGGAATGCATCGAGCGTCGTCTGGCGGTAGTTCGCGACATTCGCGTCATAAGCGGCGCGGGCCGCTTCCGACAGCGAATCACGACGCCCGCCGTCGAACAGGGTCTCGCTGAGCGACAGGCCGACCGACCAAAGCCGGCTTGGCCAGCTGAACCAATCGGTGATCTGGTCGCCCTCGAGCCCGACCGCCGAGTTCAGCACCAGGGACGGGTAATAGGCCGCCTGCGCGATGCCGATCTGCTCGTTCGCTTCGGCCATGCGCCGCTCGGCGGCGGCGATGTCGGGCCGGCGCTCGAGCAATCCCGACGGTAGGCCGACAGGGATGGTCGGCTCGCGGAGCGTCAGCGGGGCAGGGGCCAGGCTGAACTTTGCCGGCGCCTGGCCGGTCAGCGTGGCGATCGCATGTTCGAACTGGGCGCGCTCTACCGTGACGTCGGTCGCCTGTACCCGGGTGACGTCGAGTTGCGTCTGCGCCTGCGCCACGTCCGATTCCGGTGCAGCACCGCCTCTGGCCCGGTTGATCGTCAGCTGCAGCGCGTCGGCAAAGGCCTTCACCGAATCGTCGAGCAGCTGCTTCTGGGCATCGGCGCTGCGCAGGTTGAAGTAATCGACCGCGAGCTCGGCATGGAGGCTGAGGTCGGCTGTCTCGAGGTCGGCGGCGCTCGCCTGCGCCTCTTCGCCGGCCGCCGTGACGCTGCGGCCGATCCGCCCCCACAGGTCGACCTCGTAGGTCGCGTCGAACGGCAAGGTGAAGTCGCCGCTGGTATGCGTGCTGCTGACGTAGGGCCGGTGCAGCGATTGGCGGACCGAGGCGACGCCGGGTGCGACCGACAGGGTCGGGAATTCCGCCGCCCGGCTGACGCCGACCAGTGCCCGCGCCTGCTGGAAGCGCGCCGCGGCGATCTTCAGGTCCTGGTTCGCCGCCGTCACCTGGTCTTCGAGCGTGTTCAGCGTCGGATCGCCGAACACCACCCACCAATTACCGCGCGGGCTGCCGTCGGCCGGCCGTGCCGGCTGCCAGACGCCCGCGTCGGCGACGGGTGCCGGCGGCGCCTCCTTGAAGGCGTCAGCCTCGGGTGCGGGTGGTTTCTCATAGTCGGGGCCGACGGTGCAGCCGGCGACGAGCGCCCCCACCACGAGCAAAGGCGCCGCGGATGTGGGTGCCGCGGAGAGGAACCCGGAGCGATGGCGCATCATTGCTTGGTCTGAGCCACTGTCGGGCCTTCAGTCCGGACCGGCGTGTCGCTGACGAGCGAGTCCGACGGATCGAGAATGACCTCGTCCGTCGCTTTGAGGCCGGAGACGACCTCGACCTTCTCGCCGTAATCGCGGCCGATGGTGATCGGCGTCAGCACCGCTTTGCCGTCGCGCACCAGGGCCACGCGCAGGCCTTCCTTGCGGAACAGGAGCGTATTCGACGGGATGGTCATCGATTGCGCCGGCTTCGCCATGCTCAAGTGGACGAAGGCATAGGCGCCGGGCAGCAGCTTGCCGTCGGCATTATCCACGTCGATCTCGGTGAGCAGGGTACGCGATGCCGGATCGATCGCGTTCGCCGTGCGCACGAGCGTCCCGGTGAACGCCTCGCCCGGGAACTCGTCGAGCGTGACCCTGGCCTTGTCGCCGACATGCACGGCGCGCGAGTAGGTCTCCGGGACCGAGATGAAGACGCGGATCTTGTCGATCGCCGACAGGTGAAACAGCTCGCGCGCGGCAGACGCGGCACCGGCATCGATCAGCGCGCCGATATCCGTGTTGCGCGCGGTAATGATGCCGTCGAATGGCGCATAGACCTTCTCGTAGGACTGCATCCGCTCGAGCCGGGCGACGTCGGCCTGCTTCGAGGCGACGGTCGCCTTGGCCGCCGCGAGCGCGCCCACGGCATTGTCGCGCTCCTGGGTCGCGATTGACCGCGTCTTCAGCAGGTCCTCGTTCCGCTTGGCGGTAATATCGGCGAGCTTGAAGTTGGCCGTGGCCGTCTCGAGGTCGGCGCGTGCCTGGCGCAGCTGCTCGTCGACCTCGGGCGTGTCGATCTCGGCGAGCAGGTCACCCTGCTTGACGTGCGCGCCGATGTCGAAATACCAGCGTTTCAGGTAGCCGTTGGTGCGCGCATAGATCGGCGTGTCCGTGTTCGCCTGGGTGCCGCCGGGCAGAACCAGGTCCTCGCTCGGCGCGCCGACGTCAGGATGCGCGACGTTGACCGTCGGCACGGCCGATTCCTCGGTCGTGCGCGCCAGCCGCCGTTCGGCCGCGATCCGCTCGCGGATGCCGCCTCCGATCGCGACCACCAGGACGAGGACGGCGAGCCCGCCCAGAATGGCACCGCGCCGCGACCGGCGCGGCGGCGGCCCGCCTTTCGACAGCCGATCGTCATAGGTGGCGTCCAGCTCTCCATTGCCGTTGGGGGTCATGGGCGGGCTCCGGTCTCAGTGCTGGCAGGAGGGCGGCGAGGGGCGATCATTCCACGGACTCCGGCTTGAGCGTGTCGTGACGGTGCAGCAGGCTGAACACCGCCGGCACGAAAATGAGCGTCGCGACGGTCGCCAGGATCAGGCCGCCGATCACGGCGCGGCCGAGCGGCGCATTCTCCTCGCCGCCGTCGCCGAGGCCCAGGGCCATCGGCACCATGCCCATGATCATGGCGAGCGCCGTCATGATGACGGGCCGGAGCCGCGTGAGGCCGGCCTCGATCGCCGCCTTGACCGCATCGCCGTGGGCGGCGAGCCGGTCGCGCGCGAAGGAGACGACCAGGATGCTGTTCGCAGTCGCGACACCCATGCACATGATGGCGCCCATCAGCGCCGGCACGCTCAAGGTCGTGTGGGTGAAGAACAGGAACAGCACGATGCCGGCCAAGGCCGCGGGCAGGGCGGTTACGATGATGAACGGGTCGAGCCACGACTGGAAGTTGACGACGATCAGCAGATAGACGAGCACGATCGAGAAGGCGAGGCCGCCCAGAAGGCTTACGTAGGAATGCTGCATCGTGTCGATCTGGCCGCGCACGGTGAGGAAGCTGCCGCGGGGGAGCGACGCCCGATGCGCGTCGACGATCCGCGTGATGTCCTGGCCGACGCTGCCCAGGTCGCGGTCCTGGACCGAGGCATAGACATCGACGGTCCGGCGGATGTTGTAGTGGGTGACGACCTGCATTTCGTTCGAGCGCCTGATCGTCGCCATGTCGCCGAGGATCCGGTCGGACCGGCCGCCGATGGCGCTCACCGGGATGTTCTGGACGTCCTGCAGCGATTGGATGTCGTACTGCGGCGACAGCGCCGTCATGTTGTAATTCACGCCGTTCTGCCAGTTGAGGAAGAACATCGGCGTAACCTGCGAGCTGCCGCTCAGGATGTTGAGCATGCTGTTGGCGACATCGCGCTCGGTAAGTCCGCTCTGCGCCGCCTTGGTCCGGTCGACCGCGACGTCGAAGCTCGGGTAGTCGAAGGCCTGCTGGACGCGGGCGTCGACGATGCCCGGCACGTGGCGCAGTTCGGCGAGGATCTGGTTCGCGACCTGCCGGTTGCCCTCGACATCGGCGCCATCGATCTGGATGTCGACTGGCGCCGGGATGCCGAAGTTCAGAATCTGCGTCACGATGTCGGCCGGCAGGAAATAGAACACGACGCCCGGAAACGCCCGCGGCAGGTCGGCGCGCAGCTTGCGGATATAATCCGCCGTCGGGCGATGGTTCTCGTTGAGCGACACCATGACATCGGCGTCGCCGGCGCCGATCAGGCCCGAGGTCGCGTGCATCAGGTTGATGGTGCTGTAGGGCAGGCCGATGTTGTCGAGAATGCCGCTCAGTTCCTGTTCCGGGATCTCGCGCCTCACGAAGGCCTCGACCCGGTCGGCGAGGTTCGCCGTCTCCTCGATGCGCGTGCCCGACTTGGCCCGTAGATGCAGGATCATCTGCCCGTTGTCGGTATTCGGGAAGAAGTCCTGGCCCAGCCAAGGCACCAGCAGGAACGCGGCGAGGCAGGCGACGAAGAAGCCCGGGATGAAGAGCGCGCGGCGCGCCACCAGCAGCGTCAGCACCCGGCCGTAGGCGTCGCGGAATGCCGAGAAGCCGCGCTCGAAGCCGGCCTGCGCGATGGTGAAGATGTTGCGCCGTGGCTTGACGGTCCCGTGGTGCGCCTTCAGCAGATACATCGCAAGCGTGGCGACAAGCGTGCGCGACAGGAGGTAGGACCAGAGCATCGCAAACACGACCGCCTCGGCCAGCGGCACGAAGAGATAGCGCGAGACGCCGGTCAGGAAGAACATGGGCAGGAACACGACGCAGATGCAGAGCGTCGCGACCAGCGACGGGGCGGAGATTTCGGCTGCACCCTCAAGGATCGCGGTCTTCAGCGATTCGCCTTCCTCGAGATGGCGCTCCATGTTCTCGATGGTCACGGTCGCGTTGTCGACGAGCACGCCGACCGCGAGCGCCAGGCCGCCCAGCGTCATGATGTTGATCGTCTCGCCGAGCGCCCCCAGCACGATGACGGCGCCCAGGATCGAGAGCGGGATCGAGATCGCGATGATGATCGTGCTGCGCCAGCTGCCGAGGAAGATCAGGATCATCGCGGCGGTGAGCGCCGTCGCCATCAGCGCCTCGCGGATGACGCCGGTAACCGCCGCCTTGACGAAGACCGACTGGTCGCCGAGCTGCGAGATCTTGAGCTCGGGCGGCACGGTCTGCTGGACGCGGCCCAGCATGCTGCGGATGCCGGCGACGACGTCGATGGTCGAGGCCGAGCCCGCCTTGAGGATGCTCAGGAGCACGCCGCGCTGGCCGTTCTGGCGCACGATGTTGGTCTGCGGCGTGAAGCCGTCGCTGACCGTCGCCACGTCGCGCAGATAGAGCGTCGAATTGCCGACGACCTTGATCGGCAGGTCGTTGAGCTCGGCAATCGCATGGGGCGCGCCGTTGAGGCGCGCGTCGTACTCCATCTCGCCGATCTTGGCCGTGCCCGACGGCAGGACCAGGTTCTGCGCGGCGACGGCATTCAGGATGTCGCTCGGCGTCAGGCCCTTGGAGAGCAGCAGCCGCGGATTGGAATAGATCATCACCTGGCGCTGCTTGCCGCCGAACGGGTAGGGGACGACGGCGCCTGGCACGGTGACGAGCTGGGTGCGCACGAAATTGACCGCGAGGTCATTGAGGCGCTGTTCCGAGAGGCCCTTGCCCGACAGGCCCAGCTGCAGGATCGGCACGCTCGACGGGCTGTAGTTGATGATGAGCGGCGGCTGGGTGCCGGTCGGCATGCTGCGCAGCTGGGTCTGCGAGATGGCCGTGATCTGGGCGTTCGCCGTGTCGAGGCTGGCCGACGGCTGCAGGAACACCTTGATGACGGCCTGGCCGTTGATCGTGGTCGATTCGATATGCTCGATATTGTCGACCGTGGTCGTGAGGCCGCGCTCGAACTGCGAGGTGAGGCGGCCTTCCATTTCCTCCGGGTTGAGGCCGGTATAGGTCCACGACACCGCGATCACCGGAATGTCGATGTTCGGGAAGATGTCGGTCGGCGTCCGCAGGATCATGATCGGGCTGACGATCAGGATGCCGAGCGCCAGCACGATGAAGGTATAAGGCCGGCTGAGCGCGATGCGGACGAGCCACACGGTCGAGGACTCCAGGCTGGCGGCCCGCGGGATCGGGCGTTTTCAGGGGACCGGCCGCGGGCATTCCCTATAGGTTTTCCCAGGAGGGCGTTCCCATGGGGCGTTTCAGAAAAACGCCGCGCGAGCCCGTGAGGGTCGCGAGAAGTCCGCGGTTGTCGGCTGCGTCACGGTAAGCGGAACCGGTTCGCGGCGGCAATCATCGAGCGATTGCTTGCGCCTGCAAATGATGCGTCATGTCGCATGGCAGCGAATGGCTGATCTTCGCCATTTCGCGTATCCCGGAAAACAATTTATCGACTATTCCGTGTACCATGCAGGAGGTGCAACGACGGGGAAGGGCGCGCCCCTCAAATCGGCACCCAGGAACAACATCGCGACACGGGAAATGACGCATGGCCGCACGACGGCGGGTGCAGCAGGGCGCTCGGCTTGCCCTGGCAATGGCATTGCTGCCGACGGCGACCCTGTCGGCAGGCAGCCGCGCTTGGGCCGCCGGGACGCGCCCGTGCGAACGGGTCGTCGTGTCCGGCGACGCCGACTATGAGCCGCTTTCCTGGTTCGACGGCAGGGAGATGCAGGGCGCGGCTGAGACGATCGTCGGCGCCGCGCTGGGTCGCATCGGCGTGCCCTTCGAGATGCAGTATGTCGGTCCGTTCAAGCGCGTGCTCGCCGATGCCGAGGTGGGCGACGTCGATGTCGTGGCCGAATTGAAGAAGACGCCGGAACGAGAGGCATTTATGGCGTTTTCCTCAACCCCGATCTTCGTCAATCCCGTCGCCATCTTTACCCATCGCGCTCGCCATCTCAAACTGGCTCGGCGCGAGGATCTCGTCGGGCTCCGCGGCGGCATCGTCATCGCCAATCAGTTCGGCGGTGATCTCGACGCGTTCATCAACGCGCGTCTCTCTGTCGAGGAAGTGCCGCGGCTCGATCTCGGCCTCAAGATGCTGGCCGAGGGCCGGCTCGATTACTTCATCACCAGCTATTACCCCGGCATGACCTATCTCCTGGATCAGGGCTGGGAGACGGCCTACACAATCCAGCAGCCCTACATCGTGGCGACCGACAATTTCGTCGGCATCTCCCGGCAGAGCCGCTGCTTTGCCGAACTTCAGGCGCTCGATCGCGCGCTTGCCGAGATGGCGCGCGAGGGCGAGATCGCGCGGCTGTTCGACGCCGCGACCGCCGACTGGCGCCGCCGGGCCGCCCAAAGCGAATGAGTGGCGAATGAGTGGCGAATGAGCGCCCGCCCGAGACGATCGGCTGAGACGATCGCCCGAGACGATCGGCTGAGACGATCGGCTGAGACGATCGGCTGAGACGATTCCGTTCCATAAGTATTATTCCTTAAGGATTTAATCGAATCGCAGCGATGGGAGCGCCGTGATCAACTAGCTGAATCGCCGATCGGATGGAGACAACTATGAACATTATCATTGGGCCGGTCCTGGCGCGTGACGGTGGTTACGCGTTCGATTACTGGATCGCAAAGGACGGCTTTGTGTGCGGCTGCGTCTATCGGCGGATCGAGGACGCCTACTATGCAAGGCGCGCCTTGGCCGCGGCCGAGCACGCCGACGCCGTGTGCGAGACGCTGTCCGAGTTCGTGCGCGGCATCCACGGTGGGAGTGTCGGCGGTGGGGGTGGCGGCGTCGGTCGCAGCCTCGGCGCCGCGGCGTGAGGCCCAGGATTCCTCTCATCTAACCGAACGATGAGCGCTGATGGAGACGAGCGAGCGGTGCCGCTCGCCATCGACTTGCGGCGGGGGCGGTGCTCGTCCCCGTTGGGTGCGACAAGAGAATCTCTTGTGCAACCTCGCGGAAAAGGGGAATAATCCAAACCGTACTGGAGACTAGAGATAGTTTCTGACGTCTGCCGCCAAAATCGTCGCAGAACGGTTTGGCCAATAAAGCATGACGGTCGTCTTCAATCCGTCATGCGCAGGAGAGGGGCGACGCGATGTTTACGCAGATCGTGGATCCGACCGGCCAGCTCTGGCTGTCCTGCCTGGTGGCGCTGGTGCCGGTCGTGCTGCTGCTGGTCTTGCTCGCCGTGTTCCGCGTCTCAGCCTGGCTCGCCGTGCTGATCGGCTCGCTCGTCACGTTCCTGCTTGCCGCCGCGGTCTGGCACATGCCGACGGGCGACGGCGCCCGGGCCTATCTCTACGGCTCCGCGACGGGCGTCTGGAATGTCGACTGGATCACCTTCTGGGGCGCGGTGCTGTTCAACACCTTGTCCGTCACCGGCCTCTTCGAGAATTTCCGGCGCTGGCTCGTGGCACAGGGCAGCGCCGACGTCCGGGTGCAGACGCTGCTGTTCGCCTGGGCGTTCGGTGCCTTGCTCGAAGGCCTGGTCGGCTTCGGCTATCCCTGGGCGGTCGTGGCGCCGATCCTGATCTCGCTCGGTATCGCCGATCTCGACGCGATCCGCGTCGCCGCGATCGCCAACAATGCCCCGGTCTCCTATGGGGCGCTCGGCGCGCCGATCATCGCGCTTGCGGCGGTCACCGGTTATCCGCTGCTGGCCCTCTCGGCCTCGGTCGGCACGGTCGTAGCCGTGCTCGCGTTGCTGCCGCCCTGGGTGCTGATCTATCTCGTCTCCGGCAGGGAAGGGCTCCGGGACGGCTGGCCGCTCGCGATCGTCGCTTCGCTGGGATACATCCTTGGGCAATATCCGGTTGCGGTCTATCTCGGGCCCTATCTGCCCGACATCGCCGGCGCGATCCTGAGCTTCGTTGCCTTGCTGGCGCTGCTGAAGGTCTGGCGGCCGCAGACCATGCTCGGCTATGGCGGCCGGCCGCTCGAGGCGTCGGCCGGGGCCGGCGGCGGTCGCCAGCACGGCCTCAGCCCGTCGGAAGTGCTGCTCGCCTGGATGCCGTTCGCCGTGCTGGTGATCGTCGTGGCGCTCTGGACCGGGCCCTGGTCGCCGCTGCCGCGGGTCAGCTGGTTCCTGGTCAAAGTGACGGCCGCGGCACCGGAGCTCCAGACGACCATCGCCGCCGCGTTCAACTTCGCCCCGTGGGTCGGTGGGACGTCGATCCTGGCGGCTTGGCTTATCGTGGCGGTGCTGCTCGGCCTGACCGGCCGGCTCAAGGTCACGCAGCTCGGCGAAGTGTTCCGCCGCACGTTCCATCAGATGTGGGGTGCGCTGCTCGTCGGCGTCTTCATCTTCGGCCTGGCCTATGTGTTCAACTTCTCCGGCATGGCGTCCTCGCTGGCGAAGGGCTTTGCGGACCTCGGCACGGCCTTCGTCGTGGTGGCGCCCATCCTGGGCTTCATCGGCGTGGCGCTGTCCGGATCGAACACGTCGACGAATGCCATGTTCGGCAAGTTCCAGGCCTTGGTCGGCGCGCAGCTCGGGATGCCGCTCTTGCTGCTGCCGACGCTGAACTCGGTCGGTGCCGAGATCGGCAAACCGATCGCACCACAGACCGCGAGCGTCGGCGTTTCGACCAGCCGGTTCGTGCGCAACGAAGGCGAAGTGATCCGGCACAATCTCGGCTGGACGATCATTCTGCTGGTCTATCTGATCATCATCGGCGTCGCATTCTATTTCCTCCGTCCGGCGTTGATGGGCGCGCCGTGAGAGCGGGCTTGCACCGGACTGCGGGGCGTGGCGCTTGAGCGTCGAGCATTATTTTTCATAATATATATTATGCGACAAATTGGCGTGTTTCGCGCTAAGGCATGAGACCGCCCTACGCTGCTGGTTCGTGAGCGCGATGCTGTGCCGTTCGGTGAAATCTTCTCTTCATCGAACCAGTTTTTCGTAAGGCGGCAGACCGGACTCGGTGGCCCGAGCCGCTTCTTACAGTTCCTCAAGCTCCTCGGCCAAATTCTCGAAATCGACCAGCCGCAACTGGTCCTCGGGCTCGGTTTCATCCTGTGGCAGATTGCGAAGACGGCGGATCTCCGTGTCCACTGCCTGGATCACCATCATCAGCGACCGTCCACGGATCTCAGGCATCCTCGATCCCTTCTGTGGGCCCCTGGCCTTCTGTATTGGCCGGATGTAGCATCCATCAGTCAGGTTAAACGCGCGTGGGCGGTACGCAAAGTGCTGGCGGATAACTATCGGGGTTATTTGTGAATCACATTTCGCATGTTTGCGAGTCCCTGGCAGAAGCTCTTGTTGACGATCCATTTTACCAAGCGGTGACGATCGATTCGTCGGCAGACGAAGGGAAAAGGCGACTGATTCTCGCTCGATACTTCAACCTTGCCATCGAGGAAGCGACCAGCATTGGCGAAGTTCAATATGCCGGAGGTGACGGTGCTGCAATCTGGGTCACCAATGAAGCGAGTGACGGCGATATAGGAAGGTACAGCACGGCCCGGACACGGGCATTGACGAAGCTGCTCGGCGCCGCAGGTTTTGATAATTACGTGAGCATTTCCAAATCGATGGCGAAGAATGTTCCGACTCACCTTGCCGACGCTTGGTATTTATCCATCTTGGGCGTGCGGCCAGCGGCGCGAGGGCAACGACTGGCGCATCGTCTCGTCGAATTGACCTTGAGCCGGGCCGATCGACAGGGTGCTACGTGCTTTTTGGAGACCTTTAACCCACTGAGCCTGCCCTTTTATCGGAGGCTTGGTTTTGATCACGAAATTCGTTGTTTTGAAGAAGTTACGGCTCGTCCCTATTGGATATTAACGCGACATAACTAGAACCCGGCGAGCCGGATCCCGGCCGCGTGCAGCACGTGGGTCTGGCGCGTGAGGCGCGCGATCTCGTGCTCGAACAGATGGCGCTCAGTCGCGTGTTCGGCGCCTTCGGGGGGCGGCTCGTCGGGCGTCGCCGGCACCAGCGCCGCGATGTCCGGCGGCGGCGGCAGTTCCGGCGGCGCCATCCGCCGATCGACGGCATCGGCGATGGCGCTCATGGCGCTGCCGAGCCAGTCGCCCAGCCGCTCGAGCTGCGCCCGCCCCTCGCCCGTCACGAGATCGGTCGGCAGGTATGCCAGTGCCAGCGCCACGCCTGCGAGCCGCCTGAGGCAGGTGAGGATCGTCGTCGCCGGCTCCTCCTCGCGCCGCGTCCCGGTATGCGGTTCGTCGATCAGGCGCTGCAGCGAGGCTTCGGCATTGTTGCTGGCCATGCCGGCAACCTGGCGGGGGGCTACCAGACCCGGCCGCGGCTCGCCCGCCACGAACTGGGTGATCGCCGCGAGCGTCAGATCGCGGTTGGTGCGGATGGCGCGCGCCACTTGCCGCTGCAGCTCGAGCCCCTCGCGCACCGGCCAGAGCAGATAGGCCGCGACCAGGCCCAAGGCACCGCCCAGCAGGCTGTGCATCGCCCGGAGCGCTGCCAGATAGAGATCGCCGCTGCCGCCGGTCTGGAACAGTTCGGCGACGAGCACGAACTGCGGTGTCAGCAGGAACACGAACAGCGTGTAGTTGACCGGGCGCAGCGCCATGGTCGCGATGGCGAGCGGGAAAATCACGACCGTGATGGCGATCGGATCGGGCAGCATCCAGCCCAGCAAGGCCGCGACCAGGCCGCCGGCGACGCTGCCGACGACGCGCTCGACCGTGCGGCGGAACGTCGTCGCCAGATAGGGCTGCAGCACCACGGCGGCCGTGATGGTGAGCCAATAGCCGCGCGTCAGCAGCAGCGACCGGGTGAGCGCCACCGCGACCGCGGCGGTGATCGCAAGGCGCAGCGCGTGGCGGAACGTAATCGAGCGGAAATTGAAGTTGGCCCGGAGCGTCGCCAGGATGTCGCTGAAACGCCGCCCCCGTTCGGCCGGCATGAGCGTCTTCAGCTGGCCGGGCGGCAGTTGGCCGGGTGATGCCGGCGGCATATCGGGCGCCACGCCGCGGATCGTCAGCGCGGCATGGCCGGCATAGCCGTCGATGGTCTCGAACAGGCCCGCCGCCTGGCGATAGGCCGCAAGATCGGCGGTGCCGCGCGGCTCGGCGGCCTCGACCGCCCGGCGCAACCCGCGGGCGGCGGCTCTGATGTCGGTCGTCTGCGGCAGCGGCCCGCCGGTCATCGCGTCGGCGAGCCCGCGCGTGATGGCGGCGAGGCGGTTCAGCGCCGCATCGACCTGGAAATGGATGTCCGGATGCCGGTCGAGTGCGCTCGCAAGCTCCAGCACCTCGCTGAGCGCGATCAGGGCGGCGAAGATCTGGTCGATTTCCGCGGCCAGGATGACAAGGCCGGCACCGCGGTCGCTTTGGCCCGGCGCGCGCCGGCGCGTGTCGGCGAGCGTCGCGCGGGCAGTCTCGATGGCGGCGCGGGTATGGTTGCGCCGCTCGCGCACGAGCCGCCCCCACTCCGCCTCAGACGGCGCGCTGCTGCCGTGCACCTGGCCCAGCGCCGCGGCGAAATCTGCAACACTGCGCCAGCACGCGGCGATCGCACGCCTGGACGCGGCATTGGGATGGACCGGCCAGAGCACCAGCGCCAGTCCCATGGCCCAGAGCCCGCCGCCGATGGTGAGCGCGCCGCGGAACAGCGCCTCGCGCGGGCTCGGATCCGGGATGCCGATCGAGACCAGCACATCGGTGGTCAGGAGCACGCCGACGGTGGTGGCAGCGTTGCCGAACAGCCGGATCATGCTGGCGCCGAAGCTCCACAGCAGGACCAGCAGGACGGCGAGCGGCGTGCTGTCCTGAACCAGGAACGACAGCAGGTTGCCGATGGCGGCGAACAGCGTGAAGCCGCCCATCGAGAGCGAGCGCGTGCGGTTCGACCCGCCGACGTCGGCGAGGCAGGTCCAGAACCCGATGATCGCGATCCAGTTGAGTTCCGGCCGATGCAGCAGTTCGCCCGCCAGCACCGGCAGCGCGCTCGCGGTTGCGGCACGCGCACCCGCCGCGAGGCTGATTTCCCTCAGATCCAGCGGCAAGGCCCGATCAAGTCGGCTGCGCCAGTTCCCAGGCGCCCTTCTCCCGACCAATCCGTCCACGCCACCCATCCCTGTCGCCTGCCCCCGCGACATGATGGCACGGATGCGCCGGCGTCCGGGAGGTGGTTTTGTCGATTTCACACCGTCTTAACGATGAAAACCGGAGAATGGCGGCACTCCAGGAGACGCTCATGCCCTCGTTCTTCGCCCAGTTGGCCTCATTCATCGCCGGCCCTGCGAAACCGGCCGCTGCCCCGGCACCCGCTCGTGGCGCCAAACCGCCGGCGGCCGCACCGAAAAGCGCCGAACGTCAGGCTTTGGAACAATCGATCCTGGCGAATCGGCGCAAGATCCTGACCAACATGGCGGCGATGCAGCAGGAACGCGAAGCCGCGCTCAAGGCGCGCGGCATCTCCAGTCAAGACATGGTGTCGGCCGCGGAAATCGCGCGCCGCATCCTCCTCGATCAGGGGAATCATTGACGAACGCAACAATTGCTGCGTCGCAACAAAAACTAATCGTTCCGTTTGTCTGGCGATTTCTGTAGGGTCGCGCACCGTTTCACCGAACGGCCCATCCCTTTTGTCAGCCAGCGGAGATTCTTCAGTGCCGACAGACGTCGTTGCTTCGGGTCGCAGGAGCCGCCCGTTCTACAAGAATCTGACCGTCCAGGTTTTGACGGCGATCCTCATCGGCGTTCTGCTGGGTGAGTTCGATCCGGAGCTGGCGAAGCAGCTGAAGCCGCTCGGCGACATCTTCATCAAGCTGATCAAGCTGGTGATCGCACCGGTGATCTTCCTCACGGTCGTGACCGGCATCTCGCATATGGGCGACATGAAGAAGGTCGGCCGGGTCGGCGGCAAGGCGCTGCTCTATTTCGAGCTCGTGACGACGATCGCCCTCGCCTTCGGCCTGATCATCGTCAATCTGATCGGTCCCGGCCGCGGCGCCTCGACCGCGAATGCGAAGATCGACGCGGTCGCAAGCTATGCGGCCCAGGGCAAGGCGTTCGACATTCAGAAGTTCCTGCTCGAACTCATTCCCGACAATTTCCTCGGTGCCTTCGCCAAGGGTGACCTGATCCCGATCCTGATCATCGCCATCCTGTTCGGCGCGGCCTTGACCCATATGGGCGAGCGCGGCAAGCCGATCGAGGAATTGCTGGAACGCGTCAGCCACGTGTTCTTCGGCATCATCGGCATCGTCATGTATGCGGCGCCCTTGGGCGCCTTGGGCGCCATGGCATACACCATCGGCGTCAACGGCGTCGGCGTGCTGGTCAACCTGGGCGAGCTCATGGCTTGCGTCTACCTGACCATGGCGGCATTCGTGCTCCTGGCGCTCGGCCTGATTGCCAAGTTCTCGGGCTTCAGCATCTTCAAGTTCCTGCGCTACATCACCGAGGAGCTGCTGATCGTGCTCGGCACCTCCTCGTCCGAGACGGCGCTGCCGCGCCTCATGGACAAGCTCGAGCGCTTCGGCGTGGCGCGCCCAGTCGTGGGCCTGGTCGTGCCGACCGGCTATTCCTTCAATCTCGACGGCACCTCGATCTACATGTCCATGGCGACGATCTTCATCGCCCAGGCCTATGGCATCGATCTTTCGATCGGCCAGCAGATCTTCATCCTGAGCGTGCTCATGGTGACGTCCAAGGGGGCGGCCGGTGTCACCGGCTCCGGCTTCATCACGCTGGCGGCGACGCTGGAGGCGACCAAGATCGTGCCGATCGAGGGCCTGGCGCTGCTCCTCGGCGTCGATCGCTTCATGTCCGAGGCGCGCGCCATCACCAACATCATCGGCAATGCGGTCGCGGCCGTGGTGATCGGCAAGAACGAGAAGGCTTTCGACGAGGCAGCGGCCCTGGCAGAATATCGCCGGGCGTTCGACGATCCGTCGATCAGCCGGATCTGACCCACGCGACGACCACACGCCACGACGACCCGCCACGACCCAGACGAGGACCGATGTCGATACCACCGCCGTCCGGGACCGGCATCGACCGCCTGCTCCGCATCATGGCGCAGCTCCGCTCGAAAGACGGCGGCTGTCCCTGGGACATCGAGCAGGATTTCTCGACCATCGCGCCCTACACGATCGAGGAAGCCTATGAAGTGGCCGACGCGATCGAGAAGCGCGACATGCCGGCGCTCAAGGACGAGCTGGGCGACCTCTTGTTCCAGGTCGTGTTCCACGGTCGCATGGCCGAGGAAGCGGGCCTGTTCGGCTTCGAGGAGATCGCCGACGCGATCTCGGAGAAGATGGTCCGCCGGCACCCGCATGTGTTCACCAGCGAAGCCGGCGACGGGACGGCGGTCGCGACCGCGGCGGATCAGACGGTCAATTGGGAGCGCATGAAGGCGGCCGAGCGCGCAAGCCAGGCGCAGGAGGCCGAGCGCCACAGCGCGCTCGACGGCGTCATTGCCGGCCTCCCCGCTTTGACCCGCGCCGTCAAGATCCAGAAGCGCGCGGCCCGCGTCGGCTTCGACTGGACCGAGCCTGCGCCGATCCTCGACAAGATCGAGGAAGAGATCGACGAGCTCAGGGCCGAGCTTACGAACGGCGCTGCCGCCGAGCGGATCGAGGATGAGCTGGGCGACCTCATCTTCGCCCTTGCCAACCTGGCGCGCCGGCTCGACCTCGACGCCGAAGGCGCCCTCCGACGCGCGACAGCCAAGTTCGAGCGCCGCTTCCGCGCGATGGAAGCGCTGGCCACCGCCGAAGGGCGTCCGTTCGACAGCCTGCCGCTCGACGAGCAGGACGCGCTCTGGAACCGCGTCAAGGCGAATGAGGGCTGAAACGGTGACCTTCGGCCGTGGGCCCCGGGTCGTCCCGGCCCTCCTTGCTCGCGACCTCTCAGAGACAGCCGCGTTCTACGGCCGACTGGGCTTCTCGATCGAATGGCCGGACGGTGATCGTCGTCCCGCACATCGGCTGCGGGTAGAGCGCGACGGCATCGCCCTGTTCTTCTTCGACGAGCCAATCGGGACGGCCACCGATCCTGCCCTGTCCGGCACAATCTACGCGTTCCCCGAAAGCGTCGACGCGCTCGCTGAGGAATGGCGGGACAAGGTCGCGTTTCTTTGGGGCCCCGAATTGATGCCCTATGGACTCTACGAGTTCGGCATTGCCGATCCAAACGGCTATTGCCTCGCCTTCGCCGAGCGCCGGTCGAGCTTGTGATCTCCCTCACAGAGCCACGATACAGTTCGAAATAGAGTTCGATCGTCACAAACCCGTATAGCGGGAGGCGATCATGGCGAAATGTTCAGGCTGGTACTACAAGGGGCCCGCGTGGCATCAGAACAGCCTCGTCGCGGTCAACGCCGATAGCCGGAGCGGCAAGGAGACTCGGAAAGATCTCCTGGGCCTCGGCAGCAATGAGGATGCGAAGGCCTTCATCGGGGCGCTCGACTACATCGCGCGCCTCGGCATCGAGGGAAAGGACGGCAAAAGCCGTGATCCGTTCGGCTGTGCCGAGCCCGATGCTGTCTACCAGCTGCTCAAGCTCGGTGCCGAGATCAACCAGATCTTCATCAGCCAGACACGCGAGAGCCGGGTTTCGACGTACTGGCGCGACGCCGGCGAAGAATATGACGTCTACCTGAAACCCTGCCCGTGCTGCCGCCTGTGGCTCAGCGCCGAACATCGGGCCGGGTACTTCATGATCGACATCAAGGAGCTTTATCGCCTGCGGGATCTCAACAGCAAGGCGACCACGTCCGACAAGTGACCCAGGAGCCCGCTGCAAGCCGGCAGCGGGCTCCTGCGGCGACGGTGCATGATCACGTCCCGGCCGTCAGAAGTCCTTCGACACCGACAAGCCGACCGTCAGTGGCCGGACTGTGTAGCCCTCGTTGACCGAGAGCAGCGACGGCCGCTGGATCGTCTTGTTCTGGTCGAGCAGGTTCTTCACGAACAGCGAGACGACCAGGCTGCCGAAATCGGCACCGACGCTCGCGTTCAGTACGTTGTAGACCGGCCGGCCATAGTCCGGGTCGGTGTTCTGGAACGCACCGTGGCTCGGGCCCGTCCATTCCCAATCGGCACGGACGAAGCCGTCGACGCCGTTGGCGACTTCGGTCGTGTAGTCGGCGCCGAACGCAGCGGTCCAATCGGGCGTGCCCAGCAGCTTGTCGCCGACCGCGGCGCCCAGGCCCGGATCGGCTTGGGTCAGGGTCGAGTGCGTGTAGTCGGCGGACGCGGTCAGCGTCAGGGCCGGCGTCACGCGCGCGCGGATCGAGAGTTCCGTGCCGTAGCTCTCGGCATTGCCGGCGTTCGTCGTGTAGTCGAAGCCGCAGATCGGCAGATAGATGTGCTGCTGCACGTTCTTCCAGGTGATGTAGTAGACCGCGGCGTCGACCGAGACGCGATTGCCCCAGAAGCGCGCCTTGTCGCCAAGCTCGTAGCTCCAGAGCGAGTCGGCGTTGTATTTCTCCGGCGCGCCCTTGACGCCGAGGTTCTGGAAGTCGGCCGAGCATTCGAACTGCGGGATCGGCTGATTGGGCGCGCCGAGCCGGAACCCCTTGCTGGCATTGGCATAGAGCGTCTGGGCCTCGGTCACGTCCCAGGTCGCCGCGAACTTCGGCGTCGCGGCATAGCTGCGCTCGTTGAAGCCGAACTGGGGCGCCGCGTCGGCGTTGTAATAGCCGCCGCCGGTGCCGCCGAGCGATTCGCGGGCGAAGTTATAGCGGAGGCCCGCTGTCAGGTGCACGGTCTCCCACGGGATATAGGTGAACTCGCCGAATACGGCGTATTGCCGCTCGTCGTAGCGGTCCGTGTTCGAATAGACGAGATCGCCCGTGAGCGGGTTGGAGATGACCGGGATATTGTCCGGCGTCGTGCCGTAGAGCTGCTGCAGCGCCGCACCGACGCCGGTGATGTATTCCTGGTCCGACAGATGGACGTGCTGGTCCGAGAAATAGAGCCCGCCGATCCAGGTATAGGGCCGGCCGGTGTCGGCGCTCGATTTCGAGGCGAGCCGCAGCTCCTCCGAATATTGCCGCGTGGTCGGGTAGATATAGGCGGGCGACGGCAGGCCGCCGATCGACGCCGGGTTGACGTTCGGGAAGGCGGCGACCGTCGCTGGGTCGGATGCCAGCGTGTTGGCGAGCAGCACGCTGTTGTAATAGGTGCCGTCCTGCACGCGATTGAACTGGCGCCAGAAATAGCTTGAGACCGAGGTGAGGTCGGCCCAGTGCAGGTCGTAGTCGGCAGTGATGCTGGGCACGAACAGCGTGTCGCGACCGCGCTCGGCGACCAGCTTCGCGGTCGAGAGCGACGGCAGGCTCAGGTCATAGACCGAGGTGTCGTCGACCCTGAGCCGCTGGAAGAACACGGCGGGCGTGATCGTGAGGTCGTCGCCGATGCGCGCCTTCAGGGTCGCGCGCACCACGCCGGTCTTCTCGTCGTTGATGTCGTGGTCGAGCAGCTGGCCCGTGGTCGACAGCTGGTCGATGTAGCCGCTGTTGTCGAGGAAATCGACGCCCAGGCGCAGCGCGGCCATGCCCTTGACGATCGGCACGTTCAAGACACCGCTTTCCTCGTAGTTGAGGCCGCCGTGCTTGGTGCTGGACAGCTCGGAATAGACGCTGCCGCCGAAATCGTCGAGGTCCGGCTGTTTGCTGATGAAGCGGATCGTGCCGCCCATGGAGCTCGAGCCGTAGAGCGTGCCCTGTGGGCCGCGCAGTACCTCGATCCGGTCGAGGTCGAAGAATTGCGGCTCGGTTGCCCCGGTATTGAGCAGGTTGCGCATCGTGATCGGCACTTCGTCCAGATAGATGCCGACCGTGGGCGAGCCTGCGTCCGAGCTGATGCCCCTGAGCTCGATCTTGCTGAGCCCCGTGCCGCCCTCGTTCGAGAAGGACAGTCCCGGCACCTCACGGGAGAGATCCGTGATGTCGTTGATGTGCTGTTCCTGGAGCTGCGTGCCGCTCAGAACCGAGATATTGAGCGGGACTTCCTTGACGTCTTCCGCGCGCTTCTGCGCCGTGACCGTGATGACTTCGGTGCTGGACGCCCCGTCGGCGAGCGCTGCCAGCGGCGCCAGCAGAAGCGCGCCGCAACCGGCGCCGCACAAGAACCCGGCTCGCTGCCCCATTCATCCCCCCGTCCGATGAACAACCCCTTGTCACGCAAGTGCAATCTTCGTTCCACTTGCGTGACTGGGATGGACGGGGAGTTCTCGTCAGGGTCGGGCGAGCAGGTCGATCAGGCTGGAGGTATCCCAGCGGTTGCCGCCGCGGGCTTGGACGCGGCCGTAGAACTGGTCGACGAGTGCCGTGACCGGGAGCGCCGCCTTGTTGCGCTTGGCCTCTTCGAGGCAGATCGCCAGATCCTTGCGCATCCAGTCGACGGCAAAGCCGAAGTCGAACTTGCCTTCGGCCATGGTCGCGGCGCGGTTCTCCATCTGCCAGGACTGTGCTGCCCCCTTGGAGATGACCTCGACGACCTTGTTCGGGTCGAGCCCAGCGCATTGCGCGAAATTGATGCCCTCGGACAGCGCCTGGACCAGGCCGGCGATGCAGATCTGGTTGACCATCTTGGTCAACTGGCCGGCACCGACCGGCCCCATCAGCGTCACGGCGCGGCCGTAGTGGACCATGACCGGCTCGGCCTTGGCGAAGGCCGCGGCGTCGCCGCCGACCATGATGGTGAGCTTGCCGTTGACGGCGCCGGCCTGGCCGCCCGAAACCGGGGCGTCGAGGAAGGCGATCCCCTTCTCGGCGGCGAGCGCCGCCAACTCGCGCGCGACGTCGGCCGACGCGGTAGTGTGGTCGGCGAGAATGGCACCCGGCGCCATGCCGGAGAAAGCACCGCCGGGCCCGGCCACGACCTCGCGCAGGTCATGGTCGTTGCCGACGCAGACGAAGACGATCTCGGCACCCTTGGCAGCCGCGGCCGGCGTCTCGCCCGAGGCCCCGCCGTACTCGGCGACCCAGGCCGCGGCCTTGGCGGCGGTGCGGTTATAGACGGTCACTGCATGGCCGGCGCGCTGCAGGTGGCCCGCCATCGGATAGCCCATGACGCCCAGGCCCAGGAATGCAAGCTTCATCGTCCCCTCCTCCCCGTTTGGTCGAAACTATTCCTCGCCGCCGATCAGCACTTCGTGCAAGGCATTCCAGCTGGCCTCGTCCGGCGTCAAGAGCAGGCCGCCGTCGTGGGTGCGCGGCGTATAGGCCGAGCGGTCGAGCCGGCGCGAATAACCGCCCGCCTCGCGGTGCAGCAGCCAGCCGGCGGCATGGTCCCACGGCAGAAGCCGATGATAGAGCGCGAAATGGACGCGGCCGCTCGCAAGCGCCAGATATTCCTGACCGGCGCAACGGAAGCTGAACACGGAGCCCACCAGGTTCGACCGGCCGGCGATCTTGCGCACGAGCTGGCGATTGCCGAAGCGCAGCGTCAGCGAGCCGCTCATATGGTCCGGCGTCGCCGGCGCCGCCACATGCAGGCGCTGGCCGTCGAGCCAGGCCCCCTCGCCGCGCCCGGCAACCGCCATATGATCCTTGACCGGATCGAGGATCCAGGATTGTACCACCTCGCCGCTGCGGATGAGCGAGACCATGACCGCGAACAGCGGGATGCCGGCCGCGAAATTGGCCGTGCCGTCGACCGGATCGATGACCCAGACGGGCGTGTCGCCCGACAGCCGCTCGAGCACGGTCGGGTCTTTGGACGCCGCCTCTTCGCCGACGACGATCGAGCCCGGCAGCAGGTCGCAGAGCTGCGGCGTGAGGCGATGCTCCGTCTCCAGATCCGCGATCGTCACCAGGTCGCCCGGCGCCTTCGCCTGGATGTCGCCCGTCTCCAGGCGCTGGAAGCGGGGCAGGATCAGATCGGCCGCGGCCTCGCGCAGCAGGGTCGAGACCTTGGTCGTGTCGGGCAGCATGCGTCCGAACCTTTCGGCGACGGGTGGCGGAGGGAGATCAGCGTTCGCGGGCGGCGAAACGGTCGAGATCGGCCTGGTTTATGTTGACGACGAGATGGGCGACATGATCGTCGTCATGCCGTTCCAGCACCTCGCCATGGCGATAAAGCCAGGCGATGCCGGCGCCGTCCATCAGGTCGACGTCGAGCGGGACTGGTCGTACACCGTCGATGAGGCGCGTGTCGAGCAGGTGCCGCAACGCGTCGCACCCCTCGCCCGTCGCGGCTGAGAGTGCCACCGCGTCATGATTGCGCCCGGCCCGGTTGACGATCGCCTGGCGCGTCTCGCCGTCCAGCAGGTCGATCTTGTTGAGCGCCTCGACCAGACCGCGCTCGACCGCCTCGCCGAGGCCCAGGTCCTTGAGCACTCCATGGACGTCTTCGCGCTGCGCCTCGGTATCGGGATGCGCCACGTCGCGCACATGGACGACAACGTCCGCCTCCTGCACCTCTTCGAGCGTCGCGCGGAAGGCCGCGACCAGATGGGTCGGCAACTCGGAGATGAAACCGACGGTATCCGACAGGATCGCCTTGCGGCCCGACGGCAGCTTCAAGGTCCGGAGCGTCGGGTCGAGCGTCGCGAACAGCAGGTCCTTGGCGAAGACCTCGGACTGGGTCAACCGGTTGAAGAGCGTCGATTTGCCGGCGTTGGTGTAGCCGACCAGCGCCACGATCGGATAGGGCACCCGACGCCGCGCCTGGCGGTGCAGCGAACGGGTGCGCTTCACGTCTTCGAGCTCGCGCTTCAGCTTGGTGATGCGCTCGCCGATCAGGCGCCGGTCGATCTCGAGCTGGCTTTCGCCGGGGCCGCCGAGGAAGCCGAAGCCGCCGCGCTGCCGTTCGAGGTGGGTCCAGGACCGGACCAGGCGCGAGCGCTGATAGGTCAAGGCCGCGAGCTCGACCTGCAGCCGGCCCTCATGGGTGCGGGCGCGGGCGCCGAAGATCTCCAGGATCAGGCCGGTCCGGTCGATGACCTTGCATTTCCAGGCCTGTTCCAGGTTGCGCTGCTGGACCGGGCTCACCGCCGCATCGACGATGACGATGCCGATCTCGAGCTCCTCGACGAGCTCGGCCAGCTTTTCGACGCTGCCCTTGCCGATGAGCGTCGCCGGGCGCGGCTGGTTGAGCTTCACCACCTCGGCGTGGACCACGTCGAGCTGGATCGCCTCGGCGAGCCCAACCGCCTCGGCGAGCCGCCCTTCGGGCGCCCGCACGGCGCCGGCGCTTTCCGACGGTGCTAGCTTCAGATGTGGATATACAACGAGTGCGCGGCCGGTGGAGGATCCGCCGGCCTCGGTTTCATGCCCCATAGAACTCATGCCGCTCAGGCGTCGCCTTCCTTGTCGCCGTCGAACAGCTGCACCGGTGCCGCCGGCATGACGGTCGAGATCGCATGCTTGTAGACGAGCTGCGAATGGGCGTCACGGCGCAGCAGGACGCAGAAATTGTCGAACCAGGTGATGATGCCCTGGAGCTTGACGCCGTTGACGAGGAAGACGGTCACCGGCGTCTTGTTCTTCCGGACGAAGTTGAGGAACACGTCCTGCACATTCTGCGACTTTTCCGACATGGGGAAATTCCCTTCTTACGAGTTGTTGGAGCTCCAGAGAGGAGCTCGGGCCTTCCGGTTCCCGACAATGGGGCCCGACAAAAAAAGTTCCTGCACGTTCCGCGCCGATGGCATCTGGGCCGATGGCACCTCGGACGGGCAGACTTCGTCTTGGGACAGGATTTGTACACGCGTCCCGCCCGTTGCAAGTTCGCTACTGCGAAATCTCGCGCGCAAGGGCCATGCAATCTCTGAAGTGACGGGCCGGCTTCAAATGGGCGAACTCGTCTTCTGCGGCGAGGCCACCCTCCGGCCCATGCACCAGAATCGGCACGCAGCCGGCATTATGGGCACAGGCGATGTCGATTCCCGTATCGCCCACGAACCAGACCGTGGGCCCGGCCGCAATGCCGCTGCCGTCGAGCGCCAGGTCGATCGGCGCCCGGTCGGGCTTGTCGCGCGCCGCATCGCCGGCACCCACGGTCTTGCTGAAATAGCGTTCCCAGCCGAGCGCCGCGACCTCGCGCCGCAGCAAGCGCCCGGTCTTGTTCGACGCGATCGCCACGTAGTAGCCCTCCGCCGCCATCGCGTCGATCAGCAGCTTGGCGCCGGGCAAGGGGGTGAGACGCTCGATATGCAGCGCCTCGAACGCGTCGAGATAGAGCTTCTGTGCATGCTGCCAGCGGTCGCCGAACATCGCGGGAAACGCGTCGCGCAAGGATTTGCGGACCTTGAGGCGCGTCTCCTCCAGCGTCCAGGGATCGTGGCCCATCTGGACGAACATGGTGTTGAGCGCCGCGTGGATCGTGCCCCAGCTGTCGACCAGCGTGTTGTCCCAGTCGAAGACCAGCGCGGACGGGCGTCCGACGCCCATGCTCCTGCCCATTTCGGGACCTCCGCTCACGCCCACTTCCACGTCCCGGCCGCCGCTCCGGCGATTTCCGCCATGTGCGCCATGTATTTCTCGCGCAGCTCGCGCGTGAACGAGCCCGGCTTGCCGTTGCCGATCGGCGTCTCGTCGATCTGGGTGATCGGCATGACGAAGGAGGTCGTGCTGGTGACGAAGGCCTCGCGCGCGGCATGGGCCTCCTTGATCGAGAACGGGCGTTCGACGAAGCGCAGGCCGGCCGCCTTGGCAAGCTCGATCACCACCAGGCGGGTGATGCCGTTCAGGATGGCGTTCGTTGCGGGCCGGGTGACGAGGTCGCCGTCGGGCGTCACGATCCAGGCGTTGCTCGACGTGCCCTCGGTGATGAAGCCGTCGCGATCATACTGCCAGGCCTCGTAGGCGCCGGCCTCGCGTGCCGCCTGCTTGCCGAGCGCCGCCGGCAGCAGCGCCACCGACTTGATGTCGCAGCGCGCCCAGCGGATGTCGGGAATGGTGATGGCTTTGACGCCGTCCTCGATGGCGGTCTGCGCTATCGGCTTCGCCCGCCGGGCGACGGCGACGACCTGGGGCACCGCGTCCCGTGGAAAGACGAAGTCGCGCGGTGCCACGCCGCGGGTGATCTGCAGATAGACGCTGCCGTTGCGGATGCCATTTCGCTTGGCAAGATTGTCCAGCACGAAGGTGAGCGCCCGGTCGCTCATCGGCCGCTCGATGCGCAGCTCCGAGAGCGACCGGTCGAGACGCTGCAAGTGCAAGTCGAGGTCGACGAACTTGCCGCCGGCGAGCGCGATCACCTCATAGACACCGTCAGCGAACTGATAGCCGCGGTCCTCGATATGCACGGTCGCGCTGCCATAACGAACGAAGCGACCGTTGACATAGGCGAAGCGCGACATGGGGGTCCTCGGCGGATTGGTGGCGACGAGGCACCAGTATGCGGGGCAGGCCCGCTGTCGTGAAGCGCACCCTTTGCAACCGCAATCTTCTGAAACGCCGACCCCATTCTCGGATCGGCCCCCGTCAGTCTGCGGCCGTCAGTCTGCAGCCGTCAGGGTGCGACCTTGAGCCCGCGGTCGCCGTTGAGGACGCCCAGCGACTTGAGCTTGCGGTGCAGCGCTGAACGCTCCATGCCGATGAAGGCGGCCGTGCGCGAGATGTTGCCGCCGAAGCGCGTGACCTGGGCCAGGAGATATTCGCGCTCGAACACCTCGCGCGCATCGCGGAGCGGCAGGCTCATGATCTCGCCGCCCTTCTCCCATTTCAGCACGGTCGGCACGATCGAGCCGATCTCGGCGGGCAGCATGTCGGCCCGGATCGGGTCCTTCGGCTCGCCGGGCGCCATGATCAGCAGCCAGTCGACCACGTTCTTCAGCTGGCGCACGTTGCCGGGCCACTCATAGGCCTGAAGCGCCGCCATCGCGTCCTCGCCGAGCTCGCGCGCACTGACGCCGGCGCTCTGGGCCGAGCGGGCCATGAAATAGCGGGTCAGCTGCGGGATGTCGTCGCGCCGCTCGCGCAGCGGCGGTACTTTGATCGGCACGACCGACAGGCGATAGAACAGATCCTCGCGGAAGCGGCCGGCGAGGATCTCCGCCGGCAGGTCGCGGTTGGACGAGGCGACGACGCGGACGTCGACCTCGACCCGGTTGTTGCCGCCGACCCGCTCGAACACCTGGTCCTGCAGGACGCGAACGATCTTGCCCTGGGTCTCGAGCGGCATGTCGGCGACCTCGTCGAGCACGAGCGTGCCGCCGTGCGCCTGCTCGAAGGTGCCGATCTTGCGCGGGCTGTCCGGGCCTTCGGCGCCCGGCTCGGTGCCGAACAGCTCGATCTCGAGCCGTTCCGGCCGCATGGTCGCGCAATTCAGCACGACGAACGGCCCCTTGCTGCGGCGCGAGCGCGCGTGGAGCAGCCGGGCCGCAACCTCCTTGCCCGAGCCGGCCGGACCGCTGATCAGCACGCGGCTGCCGGTCGGCGCCACCTTGTCGATCGCCTGGCGCAGATGGTTCATGACGCTCGAGCCGCCGACCAGTTCGACGTCGGCGCCGGACCTGAGCTTAAGCTCCTCGTAGTCGCGCTTGAGCCGGGCGGCCTCGATCGCACGCTCGACCAGCAGCAGCAGGCGGTCCGACTTGAACGGCTTCTCGATGAAGTCATAGGCGCCGATCTTGATGGCGGCGACGGCGGTCTCGATCGTGCCGTGACCCGAGATCATCAGCACCGGCAGCTGCGGCGCCTCGCGCCGGATGATCTTCAGGATCTCGATGCCGTCGAGCTCGCTGCCCTGCAGCCAGATGTCGAGGATGACCAGGCTCGGCTGCCGGGCCCGGATGCGCGCCAGCGCTTCCTTCGAATCGGCCGCCTCGCGCGTCTGATAGCCCTCGTCCTCGAGGATGCCGGAGAGCAGCATCCGGATGTCGGCTTCATCGTCGACGATCAGGATGTCATGCGCCATGGACCACTTCCGTCTGTTTCATCACGCCTGACACGCTGTCGGGGCGATGGGCCGCTTGATCCGCGCCGCCGGGGAAGGCCAGGCTGACCCCCGCACCGCCGATCGAGCCATCGTCTAGTATCAATTCGCCCGCGTGGTCTTCCATGATCTTCTTCACAATGGCAAGCCCCAGACCGGTGCCTTTGGCCCGAGTCGTGACGTAGGGCTCCGTCAAATTCTCCCGGCCCTCTTTCGGCAGGCCCTTGCCGTTGTCCTCGACCGACAGGATGGTCCTGCTGCTTTCGACCAGCAAGCGCACGCGGATGCGCCCCGGCTGGCCCGTATTGCCGGCCGCCGTCTCGGCGACCTGGCGGGCCTGGATCGAGTCGATGGCGTTCTGCAGCAGATTGGTCAGCGCCTGGCTGATCTGGCGCGAGTCGCAGCTGACCTCGACCGGCGCTTGCGGCAGATCGACCGTGAAGTCGATCTCGGGATGCGCGGTGCGCTGAAGGAAGACGCCCTGGCGGGTAAGCTCCAGCAGGTTCTCCCGCCGCATGAGCGGCGCCGGCATGCGCGCGAAGGACGAGAATTCGTCGACCATGCGGCCGATGTCGCCGACTTGGCGGATGATCGTGTCGGTGCAGAGCGTGAAAGTATCCGGGTCGCTCTTGATCTCGCCCAGGTATTTGCGCTTCAGGCGCTCGGCCGACAGCTGGATCGGCGTCAGCGGGTTCTTCATCTCGTGCGCGATGCGGCGCGCGACATCGGCCCAGGCGGCCTTGCGCTGGGCTGACAAGAGTTCGGTGATGTCGTCGAACGTCACGACATAGCCGGGCGTCGCTCCCGGCCCCTGCTCGCTCGCGATCCGGACCAGGAGCACCATGGCGCGCGCGCCGACCAGGAGCCGGATCTGCCCTTCGACCAGCCGGTCGGGCCGGTCCATCGCGGCAGCGATGAGCGGTGCCATCTCCGGCACGATCTCGGCGAGCGGCAGGCCCTGCAGCGCGTCGAGGTCCCGATCGAGCAGGAGCGAGGCCGACTTGTTCGGCAGATTGACGAGGCCGCGCTCGTCGAGGCCGATCACGCCGGCCGACACGCCGGAGAGCACCGTCTCGGTAAAGCGCCGGCGCAGGTCGAGCTGCAGGTTCGCCTCGACCAGGTCGGTCTGCTGCGTCTCGAGCCGCTGGGTCATGAGGTTGAAGGCGCGGCTCAGGCTGCCGAACTCGTCGTTCTCGTCGAGCTCCGCCGTGCGGGCCGAGAGATCGCCGCTGCCGACCTTCTGGGCCGCGACCACGAGGCCGCTGATGCGGCGCGAGATCTGGCTCGCGAAATTGACGCCGAACCAGACGGCGGCCAAGAGCAGCAGCAAGGCCGCGGCACCGAAGATCAGGATGAATTTGATCTGATAGCCCGAGCGCTCGCCTTCGAGCCGTTCGTACTGGGTCACCGCCGCGTTGGTCGCGATCAGGTGATTGAGCACGCGCGTGTCGACCGGACGGCCGACATACAGCATCGCGTTCGGGATCGCCTCGACCGCGACCAGCGCGCGCACGCGGTCCTCGGCCTCGCTGTTCAGGATCGCGACCTCGCCGGTGAGCGCCTTGGCGAAAGCCCAGGACGGCGGCTTTTCGAGCGAGAGCGCCGCGCTGAATGCCGACTGGCCGAGGATGGCGCCGGTCTGGGCGTTGTAGACGAGCCCCTCAGTCAGGCCGCGCAGCCGGACCTCGTCGTCGATGAACGCGCTCAACGCCTTGGGATTGCGCGCGAAGCTGAAGGCGTTGCGGTTGATGTCGGCCGCGACCTCGAGCGCGTCGGCGCGGATGTTCTGCTGATGCTCCTCGAGATAGGCCTGTGCCACCGCGCGTGATTCCTCGATCGCGGTCCTCACCTTGTCGCTGAACCAGGACTCCATGCCGAAGCTCAGGAACAGGTACGAGAAGATCGCGACGATGATGGTGGGCGTGACCGCGACCGCGCTGAACAGGACGACGAGGCGGATGTGCAGGCGCGAGCCTGCCTGGCCGCGCCGCCGCTGCGTCCAGATCTCGACCAGTCGCTTCGCGACGATCGCGCCGAACACCAGCAGCAGCACGAGGTTGAGGGTGAGCAACAGCAGCAGCAGGCTGCCGTGGTCGGACCCGAAGGGCGGCGCGCCGGTGAAGGTGACGTAGGTCGCCAGCACCGAGCCGATTGCGACCACCGCCAGGATCAAGGCGGCGATGCGGCCCAGTCCGGGACGGCCTGTTGCCCAGGCGGCAAAGCGATGGCGAAAGGAAGGCCTTATTGTCGGGTGTTCCGTGCTCATCTCGTGACCCAGTGGTGCCTCACCGCGCCGCACCACCGTCAAGCGATCGCATGTTCATGGGGACGAGACATCGACCGTTTCCGCGAGCCGGCCCGCCCCTGCTCGCGGTGCGTCGGTCATTTTAGGCCGCGGACCACCTGGATGTCCAACTCCCGGATCTTCTTGCGCAGGGTGTTGCGGTTGAGACCCAAGAGCTGCGCCGCCTTGATCTGATTACCGCGGGTGGCGCCCAGCGTCAGCAGGATGAGCGGCCGCTCGACCTCGCGCAGCACCCGGTCATAGAGCCCGCCGGCCGGCAGCGCGTCCTTATGGGCCGCGAAATAGTCCCGGAGATGCCGTTCGACCGCCTGCCCCATGCCCTCGTTCGCCGGGATCTCGCTGGTCGCGGCCGCCGGTGTCGCCTCGGCCAGCTCCTGCTCGATGACGCTGAGATCGATGACTTCCTGGGCATAGAGTGCTGCGATGCGGCGCACCAGGTTCTCGAGCTCGCGGATATTGCCGGGCCAGCGATATTCCTTGAGCCGCTCCATCGCGTCGTTGGTCAGGCTCTTCAAGGGCAGGCCCTCGCTGGATGCGAGGCCGAAGAAATGCCGGGTCAGCGCCGGGATGTCCTCGCTCCGCTCTCGGAGCGGCGGCAGGCGGATCGGCACGACGTTCAAGCGATAGAACAGGTCCTCGCGGAACAGGCCCTGGCGGATCAGCTGCTTCAGGTCGCGATGGGTGGCCGCGATGATGCGGACATTGGTGCGGACGGCGGTGCGGCCGCCGACGGCGGTATATTCACCCTCCTGCAGCACGCGGAGCAGCCGGGTCTGGGCCTCGATCGGCATGTCGCCGATCTCGTCCAGGAACAAGGTCCCGCCCTGGGCCTGCTCGAAACGGCCCTGGCTGCGTGCGACGGCGCCGGTGAAGGCTCCCTTCTCGTGACCGAACAGCTCCGACTCGATGAGCTCGCGCGGAATCGCCGCCATGTTGACCGCGACGAAATTGCCGTTCCGGCGCTTGCCGTAGTCGTGCAGCGCGCGGGCGACCAGCTCCTTGCCAGTGCCGCTCTCGCCGTTGATCATGACAGTGAGATCGGTGCCCATCAGGCGCGCCAGCACCCGATAGATCTCCTGCATCGCCTGGGAGCGGCCAATGAGCGGCAGCTGCTCGTCGGCCTCATGGCCCTCGCCCAGCGTCGGCAACAGCGTGGTCGGCGCCGACAGCGCCCGTTCGACCACGTTCACGAGCTCGCGCAGGTCGAACGGCTTCGGCAGATATTCGAAGGCGCCCCGCTCCGTCGCCTTGACCGCGGTCATGAGCGTGTTCTGTGCGCTCATGACGATGACGCGCAGGTCCGGCCGCATCTTCTTGATACGCGGCAGGAGGTCGAGGCCGTTTTCGTCGGGCATCACCACGTCGGTGATGACCAGGTCGCCCTCGCCGTCGGCGACCCAGCGCCACAGCTGCGCGGCATTCCCCGTCGTCCGGACGTCGTGCCCGAGGCGCCCCAGTGCCTGGTTCAGCACCGTGCGGATCGCACGGTCGTCATCGGCGACGAGGATGGTTGAACTGGTCATTCAGCGGCTCCGTCCCTTGTGACCATCGGCAACAGCGCGCGGAACACCGTCCGGCGCGGCTGGCTGTCGAACTCGATCACCCCGCCATGGTCGCCGATAATCTTGGCGACCAAAGCAAGGCCCAGCCCCGTGCCGTTGCGCTTGGTGGTCACGAACGGATCAAACAGATGCGCCTGTAGATCCTCGGGGATGCCGGCGCCATTGTCCTGGACCGACACCACCAGGGGCAGATGCACGCGGCTGTCGCTGCCGGGCACCGCAAGCCTGATGCCATGTTGGTAAGCGGTGGTGAGTGTGATCTCTCCGCCCTCCTCCGGCACCGCTTCTGCCGCATTCTTAATCAGATTGAGGAAGACCTGCACGAGACGGTCGCGATTCCCGCGCACCGGCGGCAGCGACGGGTCGTATTCCTCGATGAAGCGAACATGCTTGCCGAACCCGGCCTGGGCGACCTTGCGCGCCCGCTCCAGCACCTCGTGGATGTTGACCGCGTCCTGTTCGAACGGGTGCGGGTCGGAGAACACGTCCATCCGCTCGACCAGCGCCACGATCCGGTCGGTCTCGTCGCAGATGAGGCGGGTCAGCTCCTGGTCGGCCGGGCCGACCGTCTGCTCCAGCAGCTGTGCGGCACCGCGGATGCCCGACAGCGGGTTCTTCACCTCATGCGCCAGGATCGCCGCCATGCCGGTGACCGAGCGCGCCGCATGGCGATGGGTCAGCTGCCGGTCGATCTTCTGCGCGAGTGACAGCTCGTGGAACGACAGCACGACATGACCCGGCCGCTCGACGACGGGGGCCACCGAGATCGAGACCAGACGCTGGCCCAGCCGCGGCGTCTCGAGGTGCATGCCGAATTCCGAGACGGTGCCGTCCGAGAGGCGCGCCTGTTCCACGAGTGCCATGATCGGGCTGTCCCGCGGCACGAGCTCGGCCAGCGACAGGCCGGCGAGGACCGAGGCGCCGGCATCGAAGAACTGCTCCGCCGAGGGATTGACCATCCGGATCCGGTCATGGTCGTCGACGACGACGACCGGCGTCGCGAGCGCCGCCAGCACCGCGTCGGCGTCGGCCGCGCCCGCATCAGCCACAAGGGGCTGCGCACCGATTGGCCGGGTGACGCCGGTCATGAGGGCCGTCATGCGGCCTGGCGCTCGAGCAGCGGATCGTAGAAGCGTCGGATCTGCTCGCGCACCTTGTCGGCGTCATCCATCTGGTTGAGGCCCGCGCGGAACTCGGCCGAGGCCGGCAACCCCTTGGAATACCAGGCGACATGCTTGCGGGCCATGCGGACACCGGTCTCGCGGCCGTAATGCACGAGCATGTCGTCGAAATGGCTGAGCAGTGCCGCCAGCTGATCGGCCAGCACCGGGTCGCCGACACGGCGCCCCGATTTCAGGAACTCCGACACCTGGGCGATGAACCAGGGCCGGCCATAGCAGCCGCGGCCGATCATGACGCCGTCGGCACCGGACTGATCGAGCGCGGTGCGCGCGTCATCAAGCGTCACGATATCGCCGTTGGCGACGACCGGGATCCTGACCGCTTCCTTGACGGTGCGGATGAAGGCCCAGTCCGCGGTGCCGGTGTAGAACTGCTGCCGGGTGCGCCCGTGCACGGTCACCATCCTGATGCCGCAGTCCTCGGCGATCTTGGCGAGCCGGGGCGCGTTGAGGTTGGCATGGTCCCAGCCCATGCGCATCTTGAGCGTGACCGGCAGGTCGACCGCCTTGACCGTCGCCTCAAGGATCTTCGCGGCGCCGACCTCATCGCGCATCAGCGACGAGCCGGCGTGGCCGTTCACGACTTTCTTCACCGGGCAGCCGAAATTGATATCGATGATCTGGGCGCCCAGGTCGGCATTGAGGCGCGCCGCCTCGGCCATGACCTCGGGCTCGCAGCCCGCGATCTGCACCGACATCGGAAATTCCTCCGGCGACTTCTCGACCATCTTCATGGTCTGCCGCGTCTGCCGGATCATTGCCTGGCTCGCGATCATCTCCGACACGACCAGCCCCGCGCCGTGGCGCTTCACCAGGCGACGGAACGGCATGTCGGTCACCCCGGACATCGGAGCGAGGATTACCGGGTCCTTGAGCGTAACCGGGCCGATAGTAATGCTCATTTGCTGCGCACGCCGATCGATTTGCCTAAAGCCTGGGCAGCTTACCGGCATTTTCTCGCAACTGCAACATTGCAGGTCCGAGATGTCGAGAGACGGGCGATGCTGACCGGGCGGGAAGCGGCAAAATAATGCGTTTGCAAACAAATAAAAAGCGCCGGCTTGGCATGGGAGCCGAGCGGGCGCGTTTCCCGCGGGGCGCTGCAGCACCCGTGTCGCTTGTCCCGCGTGCGACGGACGGGCTAGTCTCCGCCGCCATGAGCGATCCTTCCCTTTCCGCCCCCGCCCCCACCGTTCATGTCCTGATCGTGGCGGCCGGGCGTGGCGCCCGCTTCGGCGGGCCTTTGCCCAAGCAATATTGTTCCTTGGCGGGTCAGCCGGTCCTGCGCCGGACGCTCACTGCGTTTCTTGCCCATCCCGCCGTCGCCGGCGTCCGGGTGGTCATTCATCCGGACGATCGGGCGCTCTATGACGCGGCGACGGACGGTCTGGATCTGGCCGAGCCGGTGGCCGGCGGGGCAACGCGCCAGGAATCGGTCCGCAACGGGCTCGAGGCGATCGCCCCGGCCGCGCCTGACCTGGTGCTGATCCACGACGCGGCACGCCCGCTGATCTCGGCCGGGACGGTCGACCGGCTGATCGCGAGCCTGGCCACGCATGTCGCGGCGATTGCGGCCGTGCCGGTGCGCGACACCGTGAAGCGTGCCGAGGGCAGCCGGATCGCCGACACGGTGGACCGGACCCATCTCTGGCGAGCGCAGACGCCCCAGGCGTTCCGCTTCGCCGACATCCTGGCCGCCCATCGCGCGGCCGTCGGTCTCGATTTGACGGATGACGCGGCCGTGGCGGAACGCGCCGGTCATCCCGTGGAGCTGGTCATGGGCGACGAGGACAATTTCAAGATCACTACGGCGGACGACCTCGCCCGGGCCGAGGCAGCCATGATGGCGCGGCTCGGCGACGTGCGCGTCGGCCAGGGCTTCGACGTGCATCAGCTGGTGCCGGGCGACCATTGCTGGATCAACGGCATCCGCATCGCGCACGACCAGACCCTGCTCGGCCACTCCGATGCCGACGTCGGCCTGCATGCGCTGACCGACGCCATCCTGGGCGCCATCAGCGCCGGCGACATCGGCCAGCATTTCCCGCCGACCGACGAGCGCTGGCGCGGCGCCGCCTCTGACAAGTTCCTGGCCCATGCCGGGAGCCTGGTCAAAGCCAAGGGCGGCATGATCGCCCATTGCGACGTCACCATCATTTGCGAACGGCCGAAGATCGGCCCGCATCGCGCCGCCATGGCCGAACGCATCGCCGAGATCCTGGGCTTGTCGCTCGACCGGGTCAGCGTCAAGGCGACGACGACGGAGAAGCTGGGCTTCACCGGCCGCGGCGAAGGCATCGCGGCGCAGGCGACTGCCACGGTCCGCCTGCCCTTCGACCTGCCAGCCCCTGGCATCGCCTGAGCTCCGGCATGGGCGGAACTGCCGGCGCCAAGCTGCTCGCGACCTGGTTCGGCGCGGGGCTCGCACCCAAGGCACCGGGGACCTGGGGCTCGATCGCGGCCCTGCCCTTCGCCTGGGTGATCCAATGGTGGGGCGGTTCCGCGGCGCTCGTGCTGGCGGCGACCTTGCTGCTGCTCGCCGGCTGGGCTGCTGCGGACCGGCTCGTACGGGCGAGCGGCATCAGGGACCCGCAGTCGATCGTCGTCGACGAGGTGGTCGGCCAATGGTTGACCCTCGCCTGCGGACCCCTCAGCATTCCGGCCTATCTGATCGGCCTGATCCTGTTCCGGGCCGCCGACATCACCAAGCCGTTCCCGGCGAGCTGGGCCGATCGCAAGATCGGCGGCGGCTTGGGCGTCATGCTCGATGATGTGCTGGCGGCGATCTATTCCGGTTTCGGGCTCTGGCTCATCGATCGCGTGGTGGGGCTCTAGATGATCGACGCCGACATCCTCGCCGCTGCCGAACGGCTGCTCGACCTGGCGCGCACGCGCGGCCTGCGCCTCGGCACGGCCGAATCCTGCACCGGCGGCCTGATCGCCGGTGCCTTGACGGCGATTGCCGGCTCGTCGGACGTGGTCGAGGCCGGCTTCGTCACCTATTCGAACGAGGCGAAGACGGCGATGCTGGGTGTGCCGTCCGCACTGTTTCCGGCCGTGGGCGCCGTCAGCAGCGAGGTTGCGGTGGCGATGGCGGAAGGCGTGCTCGCCCAGCTGGCACAGATCGATCTCGCCGTATCGGTGACCGGCATCGCCGGCCCGGGCGGCGGCAGTGCCGAGAAGCCGGTCGGCCTCGTGCATTTCGGCCTAGCCCGGCGTGGCCGGCCGACTGCGACCACGCACGAGATCTTCCCCGGAGACCGGGCCGCGATCCGGCGGGCGACCGTCGCGAAGGCCCTGGCGCTTCTGACATCGGCGGTTTGACGTTCCGCACACGAGCGCCGTTCGACAGTTGAAACTTGAGACCGAATGTCCCAAACCGATGCGATTGGGGCGAATGATGAAAGGTGACTAAAGCATGGCGAGAGACGACGACAGTCCGGCCGCAGAACATTCCCCTGGCCTGGATCTCGGCCGTCGACTGATCATCCGCGACATCGAGATCGCCGGCTCCGGCGTCATCATCCTCACCGGCCCGTCGAGCTGCGGCAAGGGCGAGATCGCCAAGGCAATGTGCGAGCTGCTGTCGATCTCGCGCGATCGCTGGCTTTCCATGGGTGACATCCTGCGCCGCACCTATGAGCGCGCCCGCTCGCCAGAGTTCGTCCGCCTGCTCGAGGAGCGCTACTCGATCAGCGACAAGGTGCCGATCCTCGACTGCATCGACACGACGCCCGAGCTTGCCCGCAAGGTGGAGGAGCAGTCGGTGGCGCTCGCCGCCGCGCTTGCCGAGAAGCGCGGCGCGTCGGCGGACTGGCGCACGGCGAGCCAGCTCGACTGGCTGGAATACTGCACGACCCACGGCCTCCTGGTGCCCAACCGCTGGACCCAGGCGCTGATCGCCGCCGACATCCAGCAGCTGCCTGACCTCCACCGGAAGATCTTCCTGCTCGACGGCTACCCCCGCACCCGGGTCGCGGCCGAGCGGCTGCTGGAAGACCTGTCGGCGCTCGGCCTGCCGGTGCTCAAGGTGCTGCATCTCAGCATCAGCAAGCAGGAGATGCTGCACCGTGCGGGCCTGCGCGGGCGCATCGACGACGACAAGGCGTCGCTGCTGAAGCGCTTCGACTTCTATATTGAGAGCGTGCAGCCGAGCGTCGACTATCTGAAGGAAAAGCTCGGCGCCGACCGGATCGCGCTCATCGACGCGCACCAGCCGCACTACACGATCGTAAACGGCGAAAGCCGCTTCGACCTCGATCGCTCGATCGAGAGTGTCGTGCGCTCGGCGCTGCGCGGGCTCGGCCTGCCGCGCTTCGTCATCGGCCGGATGCTGGCGTCGCGCGACGCGCGGGCGCTCGACGATCAGTTGGCTGCGCAGTAGGCGGCCGTGTCGATCTCCTGCACGTCGCGGACGATGGCGCCTTTGCGCACGACAAATTCCGAGAGCCCGACATGGTGCGTCTCGGAATCCGGCTTCCAGTCGTAGGTGTAGCCCAGCGCCGTGAACGGGTAGCCGGGCCGGTCGAAGCCGACGCGGTAGGAGCCGAGGAGCTGCTGCAGCATGAAGCGGTCATGGGCCGCCGCCGTCGCTTCGGCAAGGCCGGCATGGCGGCTCTCCGGCACGTCGAGCGTGCAGGCGCTGGTATTGATCCGCGGGTCGGCGCAGGGCCGGAACAGGTCGGCGCTGCGCACCGTGAAGGTGAAGAACTTGCGGTCGGTCGCATCGTCCGGCGGCAGGCCCAGGAGCTGCTGCAGGCGGAGCGTCAGCGCTGCGCCGGAGAGACCGGCGCAGCGCCGTTTCAAGTCGGGGGCGACCGTGATCCAGACGTCGGCGCCGAGCGTGCGGACGAGCTTGCCAACCGAATGGCTGTCGAGGTCGTAGGCCCAGGTCACCACGTCGGCATTCTTGCTCGTGATCGGGCTCAACCGGGCCTCGAGATCGGCCGGCTGCTTGACCGCGGCGTCGCGGATGGCGGCCTCGTAGAGCGCCATCGGCGACGGCGGCGGGGGTGCCGGAGGCGGTGGCGGCGGTGCGGCGCAGGCGGCGAGCAGGCTCAGCGTACCGATCGTCCCCAGCTGTCCGAACCGCATCCCGCTCCCCCGCCGTCGCTGCCGCACCTGATGGTTGCGCGCGATCTTGCGGGGATTCGCCCAGAATGGGAACCGGTCAAATCGGACGGGGCAGGATTTGCGTAGCGACGCCCGGCTCGCCCGCGCCGTAGAGCCGGCGCGCCCGTCCCTCGAACGCTGCGACCATGCGCCGGACCGCCTCGCTGAACAGCACCTCGATCACCTTCTGCAGCATGCGCGAGGAGAATTCGAAGTCGACGTAGAAATCGACGACGCAGCCGCCATGCGGCCCCGGCTCGAACTTCCACTGGTTCTCGAGATAGCGGAACGGCCCTTCGGAATAGGTCACGTGGATCCGGTCCGGCCGGGTCAGCACGACGCGCGAGGTGAAGCGCTCGCGATACATCTTGAAGCCGATGACCAGGTCCGCCGTGACCTCGTTCTCCTTGCGCGTGCGGATGCGGGCACCCATGCACCACGGCAGGAATTCCGGGTATTTCTCGATGTCGGCCACAAGGTCGAACAGCTGATCCGGCCGATAGGGCAAAAGGCGGCGTTCGGCGAACTTCGCCATTGCTAAGGTGCGTCCCGGAGCGGCTCAGCCCGCCGCGGCGGCGAGCTTGGCCTCGCGGGCGGCGCGCATCCGGGCGAAGTCGGCATCGGCGTGATGGGACGACCGCGTGAGCGGGCTCGATGCCATCATGAGGAAGCCCTTGCCGTAGCCCATCTTGCGATAGGACTCGAACTCCTCCGGCGTCACGTACCGATCGATCGGATGGTGCTTCGGTGTCGGCTGCAGGTACTGCCCGATGGTCATGAAGTCGACGTCGGCGGCGCGCAGGTCGTCCATGACCTGCAGCACTTCCTGCCGCTCCTCGCCCAGGCCCACCATGATGCCGGACTTGGTGAAGATGCTGGGATCGACCTGCTTCACCATGTCGAGCAGCCTGAGCGAATGGAAATAGCGGGCGCCCGGGCGGACCGTCGCATAGAGGCGCGGCACGGTCTCGAGATTATGGTTGAACACGTCGGGCCGCGCCGCCGCCACCTTCTCGATCGCCCCCGGCTTGCGCAGGAAATCGGGCGTCAGGATCTCGATCGTGGTCGCGGGCGAGCGCTCGCGGATCGCCCTGATCGTGCGCACGAAATGCTCGGCCCCGCCGTCATCCAGATCGTCGCGGTCGACCGAGGTCACGACGACATGCTGCAGGCCCAGGCCCGCGACCGCCTCGGCGACATGGTCGGGCTCGTGCGGGTCGAGCTTGTCCGGCTGGCCGGTCGCGACGTTGCAGAAGGCGCAGGCGCGCGTGCACACGCTGCCCAGGATCATGACGGTCGCGTGTTTCTGCTGCCAGCATTCGCCGATGTTCGGGCAGGCGGCCTCTTCGCACACCGTGTTGAGCTTGAGATCGCGCATGAGGCGGCGCGTCTCGTGATATTCCTTGCTGATCGGCGCCTTGACGCGCAGCCAGTCGGGCTTGCGCGGCGACGGCCGGTCCGGATTGGCCGCCTTCTCGGGATGGCGCAGTGCCGCCGGGCTCTGGTCCGGCCGCATGGCCTCGTCTTTCACGATATCGTCCGGCATGGGTCCGCTTGTCTCGTCGGGCCGAGGCTGCCCTACCCTTTTGGAGATAAGGCAGCCCCGATCGAAGCTCTAGAAGTGGATAACGCGGCCGTAGGCGTCAAGCACGGACTCGTGCATCATCTCCGAGAGGGTGGGATGCGGGAAAATCGTTTCCATCAGCTCCTTCTCGGTCGACTCCAGATTCTTGGCGACGACATAGCCCTGGATGAGCTCGGTCACCTCGGCGCCGACCATGTGTGCGCCCAGGAGTTCGCCGGTCTTGGCATCGAACACGGTCTTGATCATGCCCTCGGGCTCGCCCAAGGCGATCGCCTTGCCGTTGCCGATATAGGGGAAGCGGCCGACCTTGACCTCATACCCCTCCGCCTTGGCCTTGGCCTCGGTCAGGCCGACGGACGCCACCTGCGGCATGCAATAGGTGCAGCCCGGGATCTTGGCCACGTCCATCACGTGCGGATGCAGGCCAGCGATGGTCTCGACCGCGACGACGCCCTCGTGGCTCGCCTTGTGCGCAAGCCACGGCGGGCCGACCAGGTCGCCGATCGCCCAGATGCCGGGTTCGTCGGTGCGCAGATGATCGTCGGTCACCACATGGGTGCGGTCGACCTTCACCTTGGTGCCTTCGAGCCCGATGCCCTCGACATTGCCGACGATGCCGATCGCGATGATGACCCGCTCGACTGTGATGGTCTCGGTCTTGCCGTTGCCCTCGATCGTCGCCGTCACGGAATTGGCCGCCTTCTTGACGTCCTTGACCGTGGCGCTGGTGCGGATCTTCATGCCCTGCTTCTCGAAGCTCTTGCGGGCGAAAGCCGAGATCTCCTCGTCCTCGACCGGCAGCACGCGATCCAGCATCTCGACCACGGTCACGTCGACGCCGAGATTGTGATAGAAGCTCGCAAACTCGATGCCGATGGCGCCGGATCCCACGACGAGCAGCGACTTCGGCAGCTCCTTCGGCACCATCGCGTCCTTGTAGGTCCAGATCAGCTTGCCGTCGGACTCCATGCCCGGCGCCTGGCGCGCACGGGCGCCGGTTGCGAGGATGATGTTCTTGGCGGTGAGGTCGGCAACCGGCTTGCCGTCCTTCTCGACCTTGAGCTTGCGCAAGCCGCCGGCGACACCGTCCAAGCGGCCCGAGCCGTCGAACACCGTCACCTTGTTCTTCTTCAGGAGATGCTTGACACCGCCGGAGAGCTGGCCCGCCACCTTGCGCGAGCGGTCGACGATCTTGGCCAGGTCGAAGCTCACGTCCTTCGCGGCGAAGCCGTAGGCGTCGAGGTGATGCAGCAGGTGGTTGATCTCGGACGTGCGCAGGAGCGCCTTGGTCGGGATGCAGCCCCAGTTGAGGCAGATACCGCCCAGGTGCTCGCGCTCGACCACCGCCACATTCATCTTGAGCTGGGCGGCGCGGATCGCGGCGACATAGCCGCCCGGCCCGCCGCCGACGACGATGAGGTCGAAATTCTGTTCAGCCATGGTCCGACCTCTCTCAGAGCAGCATCGACAGCGGATCTTCGATCAGACCCTTGAACGCCTTGAGGAAGGCGGCACCCACCGCGCCGTCGACCACGCGATGGTCGACCGAGAGCGTGCAGGACATGACGGTCGCGACGGCGAGCGCGCCGTTCTTCACGACCGGGCGCTGCTCGCCGGCACCCACCGCGAGGATGGCGCCGTGCGGCGGATTGATGACGGCGGAGAATTCCTTGATGCCGAACATGCCGAGGTTCGAGATCGAGAAGGTGCCGCCCTGGAACTCCTCGAGCTTGAGCTTGCCGGCCTTGGCGCGAGCGCCCAGGTCGCGCATCTCGGACGAGATCGTGGCCAGACCCTTGGTGTCGGCCTGCTTCACGATGGGCGTGATGAGGCCGCCGTCGATCGCGACCGCGACCGCGATGTCGATCTGCTTCCACTGCAGCGCCGCCTCGTCGGACCAGGAGGCGTTCGCCTCCGGCACCTTCTTCAGCGCCAGCGCCGACGCGCGGATGACGAAGTCGTTGACCGAGATCTTGAGCCCCTCGCTCCGGCTGTTGAGCTCGGCACGGGTCTTCAGCAGCTGGTCGATCTCGCAATCCACCGTCAGGTAGAAATGCGGCACGGTCGACTTCGCCTCGGTCAGGCGCTTGGCGATCGTCTTGCGCATGCCCGTGTGCGGGATCTCGGTATAGGGCACGTTGCCGGCGAGGGCGACGACGCGATCCTTGGGCGCGGCCGCGGTCGTGCCGAGCGGGATCGGTGCGGCGGCAGCGGGCGCCGCGGCGGGGGCTGCAGCCGGCTGCGGCGCCGCGGCCGGTGCTGCCTTGGGCTTGCCGGCGGCGGCCTCGATATCAAGCTTGACGATGCGGCCGTTCGGGCCGGTGCCGGTCACGGTCGAAAGATCGACGCCGGCCTGCTCCGCCATGCGGCGGGCGAGCGGCGTCGCGAAGATGCGCTCGCCGTGGTCGGCGGCGGCCGGCTTCGGCGCGGGCGCCGCTTCCTTCGGGGCCTCGGCCTTGGGGGCTTCGGCCTTTGGCGCCTCGGGTGCCGCGGCCGCCTTGGGCGCCGGCGCCTTGCCGAGCGCGTCGGCGCTCTCGCCTTCCTCCAGCAGCAGCGCGATCACTTCGTTGACCTTGACGCCCTGGGCGCCCTCGGCAACGACGATCTTGCCGAGCGTGCCCTCGTCGACCGCCTCGACCTCCATGGTCGCCTTGTCGGTCTCGATCTCGGCGATGACGTCGCCGGCCTTGATGGCGTCGCCCTCCTTCTTCACCCATTTGGCGAGGTTGCCCTCGGTCATGGTCGGCGACAGCGCCGGCATCAGGATCTCAATCGGCATCGCATCCCCCTGGCAGGGGACCGGCAAGCGGTCGTGGCCGTCGCCGGTCTCGTTCGTTCATGAAAAGCGGCGGGACGGCCGTCCCGCGCCGGTCTCAGCGGTAGCAGACTTCCTTGGCGGCCGAGACGATGTCGTCGACCTGCGGCAGGGCCAGCTTCTCGAGGTTGGCGGCATAGGGCAGCGGCACGTCGGCGCCGTAGACGCGCTTCACCGGCGCGTCGAGCCAGTCGAACGCCTGCTCCATGGTGACGGCGGCGATCTCGCTGCCGATGCCGGCGAAATGCCAGCCTTCCTCGACCGAGACGACCCGATTGGTCTTCTTGATCGAGTTGACGATGGTCTCGATGTCGAGCGGGCGGATCGTGCGCAGGTCGATCACCTCGGCGTCGACGCCCTGATCGGCGAGCTTGGCTGCGGCCTCGACCGCGTATTGCACCATGCGCGAGAACGCGATGATGGTGACGTCCTTGCCCGGCTTCACCACGCGCGCCTTGCCGATCGGCACGATCCAGTCCGGATGGTCCGGCACGTCATGGGTCTGGCCGTAGACGAGCTCGTGCTCGAGGAAGATGACCGGGTTCGGGTCGCGGATCGCAGCCTTAAGCAAGCCCTTGGCGTCGGACGCGTAGTAGGGCGCCACCACCTTCAGGCCCGGGCAATGGGCGTACCAGCTGGCATAGCACTGCGAATGCTGGGCAGCCACGCGCGAGGCGACGCCGTTCGGCCCGCGGAACACGATCGGGCAGCCCATCTGGCCGCCGGACATGTAGAGCGTCTTCGCCGCCGAATTGATGATCTGGTCGATCGCCTGCATGGCGAAGTTGAAGGTCATGAACTCGACGATCGGCTTCAGGCCGGTAAAGGCGGCGCCGACCGCAAGGCCGGCGAAGCCCATCTCGGTGATGGGCGTGTCGATGACACGCTGCGCGCCGAACTCGTCGAGCAAGCCTTGGCTCACCTTGTAGGCGCCCTGGTACTCGGCCACTTCCTCACCCAGGAGGAACACGTCCTTGTCGCGGCGCATCTCCTCGGCCATGGCGTCGCGCAGCGCCTCGCGCACGGTCACCTGGACATGCTTGCCGGTGAATTCCGGCTCGGCCGCGATGACGGCCGACTTGGGTGCGCCAGCAGGAGCCTTGGCTTCCGGCGCCTTGGCCTCCACCTTAGGGGCCTCGGCCGCCGGGGCTGCAACGGGCGCTGGCGCCGGCACCGCATCGACGCTTTCGCCATCAGCCGCCAGGCTCGCGATCGGCGTGTTGACGGCGACGTTCTCGGTCCCTTCCGGCACCAGGATCTGCGCGAGGGTGCCCTCGTCGACCGCCTCGACCTCCATGGTCGCCTTGTCGGTCTCGATCTCGGCAATAACGTCGCCGGCCTTGATGGCGTCGCCTTCCTTTTTCAGCCATTTGGCGAGCTTGCCCTCGGTCATGGTCGGCGACAGCGCGGGCATCAGGATCTGGATCGGCACGGTGGCTCTTCCTTATGCAATCGTTCGGACGCGGTGTCGGGCAGCGCGCGAACGGCGCCGCCGCGGCACGCGGGGCAAATCAGGCTTCGACCAGGACGTCGGTCCAGAGCTGGGCGGGATCCGGCTCCGGGCTTTCCTGGGCGAATTCGGCCGCGGCGGTGACCAGGTCCTTGACCTCCTTGTCGATCGCCTTCAGCGCGTCCTCGTTGGTGAGGCCGCCGTCGATCAGCTGCTTGCGCACGAGATCGATCGGGTCGTGCTCCGTGCGCATCTTGGCCACCTCCTCCTTCGACCGGTACTTGGCCGGGTCGGACATGGAGTGGCCGCGGTAGCGGTAGGTCATCATCTCGAGGATGATCGGGCCCTTGCCGGCACGGGCGAAGGCCACGGCCTCATCGGCCGCCTCGTGCACGGCGACCACGTCCATGCCGTCGACCTGCTTGCCCGGGATGCCGTAGGCGGCACCGCGCTTGAAGAGCTCGGTCGAAGCGGAGGCGCGCTGCACCGAGGTGCCCATGCCGTACTTGTTGTTCTCGATGACGTAGATCACGGGCAGCTTCCACAGCGCCGCCATGTTGAAGCTCTCGTAGACCTGGCCCTGATTGATGGCGCCGTCGCCGCAATAAGTGACCGAAACGCGGTCGCTGCCGCGATAGCGGTTGGCAAACGCGATGCCGGTGCCGAGCGGCATCTGGGCGCCGACGATGCCGTGGCCGCCGTAGAAATGCTCGGTCTTGGAGAACATGTGCATCGAGCCGCCCTTGCCGCGCGAATAACCGCCGCTGCGGCCCGTGAGCTCGGCCATGACGCCCTTCGGGTCCATGCCGCAGGCCAGCATGTGGCCATGGTCGCGATAGCTCGTGATGATGCCGTCGCCGAGCCCGAGCGCGTTCTGCATGCCGACCACGACCGCTTCCTGCCCGATGTAGAGGTGGCAGAAGCCGCCGATCAGGCCCATGCCGTACATCTGGCCGGCCTTTTCCTCGAACCGGCGGATGAGCAACATCTCGCGGTAATATTTAAGGAGCTGTTCGACCGAGGGGGTCTTGGCCTCGCCGGCGGCGGGCTTCGTTCTACGCTTCAGGGCCATCTACTGCTCCACGCGCATCGACAGATAGGGCGCCGGAATCGCCCTCAGGCGTTCCGGTTCTGAGGCCGACCATAGTGCGGCGCAACGGGAATGCCAACCAACTTCCGTTTAATTGTTTGTTTTGCAACGCAAAAACAAATTTAACCAACTTTTGGTTAAGCTGCTGGAAAGGCGAAAAAAGACGGCACATGCCCGCCGAAAACGCGCGCATCCGACACACGAAATTCACATAGAGCATCCGGGGGCGATGACAAGGGCGCGGGGAACCCGGCACCATCAGGAAGCGAACAAAAGAGGGATCTCGTGCCTTTGATCAAATGGCTGGCCCTCCTGGGCCTCGTCACCTATCTGGCGGCGCTCGGCATCCTGACGCTGGCGCAGCGCAACTTCCTCTACTTCCCGAGAGGGCCGGCCCTGACGCCAGGCGAAGCGGGGTTGCCACGCGGCGAGGCGACGGCGATCGAGACCGACGACGGCGAACGGCTCCACGCCTGGTTCGTCCCGCCAGCGGAGGGGCGGCCGCTCATCCTCTACTTCCACGGCAACGGCGGCGCGCTTGCCGACCGTATCGTGCGGTTCCGCACCCTGACGGAGAGTGGTGTCGGGCTGCTGGCGGTCGAATATCGCGGCTATCCGGGCTCGACTGGCACCACGACCGAAGCGGGGCTGCATCGGGATGCCGAAGCGGCTTATCGCGATGTGCTCGGCCGCGGTGTGGCCCCGCAACGGCTGATCATCCTGGGAGAGTCGCTTGGCACCGGCGTCGCGGTCGCCCTCGCCGCCCGGCACGAATGCGCGGCCCTTGTGTTGGACTCACCCTATTCCTCAGTCGCCGACGTGGCCGCAGCACACTACTGGATGTTTCCCGTTCGCCCTCTGCTCCGCGACCCGTTCCGCTCCGACCTCAAGATCGGCAAAGTCAGAGCGCCGATCCTTATGGTGCACGGCAGCGCCGACCAGATCATTCCCCTCCGCTTCGCAGAAAAGCTGTTTGCGCTGGCGCCCGAGCCGAAGCGCTTCCTGCGCATCGATGCCGCCGGCCACCTCGCCATGGACAGCGTCCTGCCGCAGGTGCTCGAATGGATTGGGACGACGGTGGGCTGAGCCCGAGGGATTACTTCGGCTGGCCGTCGTTGTTGAGGATGACGACCTCGCCCGGGCCGATCAGGTTGAGGGCTGCACGCGCCTGCTCGTCGAGCAGGTCGGGATCGAGATGCTCCGGCCGCAGCAGCGAGACGCGGTGTGCCGCCTCGAGCCGTTCCTCGTGCACGCGCGCCTGTTCGACCTTCGCCGCGCGGATCTGCTGGGTAAGACGCACCCAGGCGATCAGCCCGCGATCTCCCTCGACCAGGTGATAGGCGAAATAGCACGCGAGCGTGAGGCCGATGAGCGGCCCCACGATCGCATGCGCCTGCCGGCGGAGATGTCGGCGTATTTCCATAACAATGAGAGAATCATGTCTGGACCGGACCGGTCAACTGCGGCATGGCCCAGTGAAGCCAAAATCACTCCAAGAGATTGTCCAAATACTCATCCAGTCATCGTTTGGCTGGATGCGGCCAACCCGAGGTCGAGAGAGTCCGCCTCGGAACCCGCGGTGCGGGCGGATTCCGAAGCGCGACTCGGCGCGGCTCAGCCGCGCAGGACGGAGCGGCCGGCGTAACGGGCCGAATCGCCCAGCAATT
The DNA here is from genome assembly GCF_014643535.1 of Aliidongia dinghuensis. NCBI lineage: Bacteria > Pseudomonadati > Pseudomonadota > Alphaproteobacteria > Rhodospirillales > Dongiaceae > Aliidongia > Aliidongia dinghuensis. The sequence continues at coordinate 459,065 of NZ_BMJQ01000004.1, forward strand.
CCTCGATGCGGATCAGCTGGTTGTACTTGGCGAGACGGTCGGAGCGCGAGAGCGAGCCGGTCTTGATCTGGCCGCAATTGGTCGCGACCGCGAGGTCGGCGATGGTTGCGTCCTCGGTCTCGCCCGAGCGGTGCGACATGACGGCGGTATAGCCGGCGCGCTGGGCCCGCTGGACCGCCTCGAGCGTTTCCGACAGCGTGCCGATCTGGTTGACCTTGACCAGGATCGAGTTGGCCGTGCCGCGCGCGATGCCGTCGGTGAGCCGCTTCGGATTGGTCACGAACAGATCGTCGCCGACGAGCTGGGTCTTCTTGCCGATCGCGGCAGTGAGCGCCGCCCAGCCTTCCCAATCATCCTCGGCCATGCCGTCCTCGACCGAGACGATCGGGTAGCGCGTGACCAGATCCTCGATGTAGCGCACCATGCCGTCGCTATCGAGCTTCTTGCCTTCGCCTTCAAGGTGATAGACGCCGCTCTTGAAGAACTCGGTCGAGGCCACGTCGAGCGCCAGCACCACATCGTCGCCCGGCTTGTAGCCGGCGCTCTCGATCGCCTTCATGAGGAAGCCCAGCGCCTCGTCGGCCGAGGCGAGGTTCGGCGCGAAGCCGCCTTCGTCGCCGACGTTGGTGTTGTGGCCGGCCGCCTTCAGCTGCTTCTTCAGCGAGTGGAACACTTCGGCGCCGACCCGGATCGCGTCCGACAGGGTGTCGGCGCCGACCGGCATGATCATGAATTCCTGGATGTCGATCGGGTTGTCGGCGTGCGCGCCGCCGTTGATGACGTTCATGAGCGGCACCGGCAGGGTGCGGGCATAGACGCCGCCGACATAGCGGAACAGCGGCATCGACACCTCGTCGGCCGACGCCTTGGCGCAGGCCAGGCTGACGCCGAGGATGGCGTTGGCACCGAGCCGCGACTTGTTGGGCGTGCCGTCGAGATCGATCAGCAGTTGATCGATGCCGATCTGGTCGTCGGCATCCTGGCCGGAGAGCGCATCGAAGATCTCGCCGTTGACGGCATCGACCGCGTTCTGCACGCCCTTGCCGAGATAGCGGGCGCTGTCGCCGTCCCTGAGCTCGACCGCCTCATGGGCGCCAGTCGAGGCACCCGACGGCACGGCAGCCCGGCCGACGCTGCCGCTCTCGAGCGTGACATCGACCTCGACGGTCGGGTTGCCGCGACTGTCGAGAATCTCGCGGGCATGGATGTCGAGGATGGCGGACATCGGTCGGACTCCTTTGGGAGAGGTTTTTCGCAAAAGAAAACGGCCGGAGACTGGATGTCGAGACTGGATGTCGAGACCGGCCGTCAGAGCGTCGGGATCGGATTGGCCTTCGACAAACGGTCGAAGGCGACGAGAGTTTCCAGGAGCGCCGGCATGGCGCGCATCGGCACCATGTTCGGGCCGTCGGAGGGCGCCGCGTCCGGATCGGGATGGGTTTCCATGAACACGCCGGCGACGCCGACCGCGAGTGCAGCGCGCGCCAGCACCGGCACGAAGCGGCGCTCGCCGCCGCTGGTCGCACCCTGCCCGCCCGGCTGCTGCACCGAATGGGTCGCATCGAAGATCACGGGATAGCCGGTCTCGGCCAGGATCGGCAGCGACCGCATGTCGGAGACGAGCGTGTTGTAGCCGAAGCTGACGCCGCGCTCGCACAGCAGGACGCGATGATTGCCGGTGCTCGCGGCCTTCTTCGCGACATTCGCCATGTCCCAGGGTGCCAGGAACTGGCCCTTCTTGATGTTGAGTGCGGCGCCGGTCGAGGCCGCGGCCAGGATCAGGTCGGTCTGGCGCGACAGGAAGGCCGGGATCTGCAGCACGTCGACCGCCTCGGCCGTGGGCTGACATTGTTCCGGCAGATGCACGTCGGTGATGGTGGCGCAGCCGAGGCTCTCGCGGATCTCGGCCAGGATCGGCAGCCCCTTCTCGAGCCCGATGCCGCGCGCCGAGGTGAGCGAGGTGCGGTTCGCCTTGTCGAACGAGGTCTTATAGATGAGGCCGAGGCCGAGCTTGGCCGTCATCTCGACCAGCGCCGCCGCGGTCTCGAGCGCATGTTCGCGCGATTCCAGCTGGCAGGGGCCGGCGATCAGCACGAACGGCCGATCGTTCGCGAGCGTGAGCTTGCCGATCTCGACGGACCGGGGCGTGACGGACGACATGGGCAAGCCCCTCTTCTGGCTTTAGACGAGCCGCGACTGCTCGAGTGCCGCGCGGATGAACGCCGTGAACAGCGGATGCGGCTCGAACGGCTTCGACTTCAGTTCCGGATGGAACTGCACGCCGATGAACCAGGGATGGTTCGGGAATTCGACGATCTCGGGCAGCACGCCGTCGGGCGACATGCCCGAGAACTTGAGGCCGGCCGCCTCGAGCTTGTCCTTGTAGCGGATGTTCACTTCATAGCGATGCCGGTGCCGCTCCGAGATCGCCACGGCGCCATAGGCGTCCGCGACCCGGCTGCCGGGTGCCAGCACCGCGTCATAGGCGCCGAGCCGCATCGTGCCGCCGAGATCACTGTCGGCCGTCCGCGTCTCGAGCTCGTTGCCGCGCGTCCATTCCGTCATCAGGCCCACGACCGGCACGTCGCAGGGCCCAAATTCGGTCGAGCTCGCGCTCGACAGGCCGGCGAGATTGCGCGCCGCCTCGATGACCGCCATCTGCATGCCGAAGCAGATGCCGAAGAACGGCACGTTGCGCTCGCGCGCGAAGGTCACGGCCTGCACCTTGCCCTCGGTGCCGCGCTCGCCGAAGCCGCCCGGCACCAGGATGCCGTTGACGCCGGTCAGGTGATGGACCGCGTCCTCCGACTCGAAGATCTCGGAATCGATCCAGCGCAGCTTGACCTGGACATGATTGGCGATGCCGCCGTGGGTCAGCGCCTCGGCCAGCGACTTATAGGCGTCGAGCAGGTTGATGTACTTGCCGACGACCGCGATCGTGACCTCGCCCTCGGGCTTGCGCACGTTCGAGACGATCGACTGCCAGCGCGTGAGGTTGACCGGCGGCGTCTCGATGCCGAAGTAGCTGCAGACCGCGGTGTCGAAGCCTTCGTCGTGATAGGCGATCGGCACCTGGTAGATCGTGTCGACGTCGAGCGCCTGTATCACCCGCTCCTCGCGGATGTTGCAGAACAGCGCAATCTTCTTGCGCTGACCGAGCGGAATCTCGCGGTCGCAGCGGCAGAGCAGCACATCCGGCTGGATGCCGAGGCCGAGCAGTTCCTTGACCGAATGCTGGGTCGGCTTGGTCTTGAGCTCGCCCGCGGCCGGGATGTAGGGCACGAGCGTCAGGTGCACGAACATCGTGCGTTCCTTGCCGAGCTCGTTCGCGAGCTGCCGGATCGCTTCCAGGAACGGCAGGCTTTCGATGTCACCGACCGTGCCGCCGATCTCACACAGCACGAAATCCTCGTCCGTGATGTCGGCCTGGATGAATTCCTTGATGGCGTCGGTGATGTGCGGGATGACCTGGACGGTCGCACCCAGATATTCGCCGCGCCGCTCGCGCCCGATCACCGTCGAATAGATCCGGCCCGTCGTCACACTGTCGCTGCGCCGGGCCGACACACCCGTGTAGCGCTCGTAATGCCCCAGATCGAGATCGGTCTCCGCACCGTCGTCGGTGACGAACACCTCGCCGTGCTGGTACGGGCTCATCGTGCCCGGGTCGACGTTGATGTAGGGGTCGAGCTTACGCAGGCGGACCTTGAAGCCGCGCGCCTGCAGGAGGGCGCCCAGAGCGGCCGAGGAAAGTCCCTTGCCGAGAGAGGAGACCACGCCGCCGGTAATGAAAATGAACCGCGTCATGGACAATCACCCTACAACAACCAAACCATCAAACGACAGATAAACGTGCCCGCCAAAGCGGTTAAATCATTTCGACAGCGGAACGCTCGGCTGAGTCGGCGGGGTCGGCGTCGGCGCCGCCGGAGTGGCCGGAGCCACCGGCTGGGTTGCGGGCGCGCTTGCTGGTGCGCTCTGGGCCGGAATCTGGTCGAGAATCGAGACGCCGCTCGTGTGCTGCCGGGCGGCCAGAATCGCGAGCAGCACGCTCGTCGCCATGAAGCAGCCGGCCAGGATCGCCGTGGTGCGGGTCAGGAGATTCGCGGTCGACCGGCCGGTCATGAAGCCGGACATGCCGCCGCCCCCGCCGCTGCCGAGACCGAGGCCGCCGCCCTCGCTCTTCTGGATCAGCACGACGCCGATCAGTGCTACGGCCAAGAGCACATGGACAACGAGAACGACGATCATCATGGCGGAAGACTTCGATCCTGTACGCCGCTCCCCGAGGGGATCATCCCGTGGGAAGATCGCCCGAGGCCGGCCCGAAAAAGCCGAGCGGGCGGCGCCCCCGCCCTGCCGGCCAAGGGGACGTCGCCCGTGTATCGAGCTTATCTAGTCGGTTCGCTTGCCGATGGCTAGTGTCCTCGACCGTTCGGGCAATGTCCGGAGCGCATGCCTCCTCGGATGGGGCGTTGCGCGGCGCTGGCGACCGCGTCTCGCAACCGGCAATATCCCCTCGCATATTCTAATGAGATGGCGGGCGATGAAGCCTCTCGGCGTCGCATTTTTGATGGGGTTGCTGTTGGTTATTGGTACTCCCGCCTCCGGCGCCGAGCCGCAAGGCGGCCGGCCGCGGGCCCGCGAGCTGGGCATCACGGCCGGCGTGCTGCCGCCTGGGCCGCTCGACGCCATCACCGATGTCGCGGGCGTGCGCGTCGGCCAGGTGACGCTCATCGAGGGCGCCGACATCCGCACCGGCGTCACCGCCATCCTGCCGCACGGCGGCAATCTCTATCAGGACAAGGTCCCGGCCGGATTCGCGGTCGGCAACGGCTTCGGCAAGTTCGCGGGCTCGACCCAGATCGGTGAATTGGGCGAGCTCGAGACGCCGATCGTGCTGACCAACACGCTCTCGGTCGCCGAGGCCATCGCCGGCGCCGTTGAATGGACGCTGGCACAGCCGGGCAACGAGGAGGTCCGCAGCGTCAATGCCGTCGTCGGCGAGACCAACGACGGTTACCTGAATGCGATTCGCGCGCGCCGCGTGACCAAGGAAGACGTGCTGAAGGCGATCGAGACGGCCACCGGCGGCCCGGTCGCCGAGGGCAATGTCGGCGGCGGCACCGGCACGCAGGCGTTCGGCTGGAAGGGCGGCATCGGCACGAGCTCGCGCCGCTTGCCCGCGGCATACGGCGGCTACACAGTCGGGGTCCTGGTCCAGACCAACTATGGCGGCGTGCTGACCATCGCCGGCGCGCCGGTCGGCAAGGAGCTGGGACGCTATTACCTGAAAGGTGCCGCCGAGGAGATCAAACCCGACGGCTCGATCGTCGTCGTGATCGCGACCGACGCGCCGCTGTCAGACCGCAATCTGACGCGCCTCGCCCGCCGGGCGTTCAACGGCATCGCCGTCACCGGCTCGCCCATGACCAACGGTTCGGGCGACTACGCCCTTGCCTTCTCGACGGCCGAGAGCGTCCGGCGCACGGTGGCCCGGCGCAGCGCGGTCGCGGAGCTGGCGGACCTGCCGAACGACCAGATGTCGCCGCTGTTCCAGGCGGTGATGGAGGCGACCGAGGAGGCGATCTACAACGCCATGCTGCAGGCGGTGACGCTCAAGGGCGCGGACGGCCATGTGCTGAAGGCGCTGCCGCTCGACCGGCTCAGCGAGATCCTCGCCCGCCACGGCGTGGGCGCGGCGGCCCGTCCTTAGGGCCGCCGCCGCTCTCGGCCTAACGGCGGGGTGCGGCCTCGACGATCGCCCAGAACTCGTCGGCCTTGAGGCTGGCGCCGCCGACGAGCGCGCCGTCCACGTCGTCGAGCGCCAGGATCTCCCGGGCGTTCGACGGCTTGACCGAGCCGCCGTAGAGGATCCGGACGTCGACGCCGCCCACGACCTTGCCGGCGAGCAGTTCCCGGATATGCCGATGCATCGCCGCGATGTCGTCGAGCGTCGGGACCCGGCCCGTGCCGATCGCCCAGACCGGCTCGTAGGCCACGACCAGGGTGGCGGCGGTCGCCCCGTCCGGCACGGAGCCCAGCACCTGGCCGCCGACCACGTCGAGCGCGCGGCCTTCGTCACGTTCCGTCGCGGTTTCACCGACGCAGACGATCGCGGTCAGTCCCTCGGCCAAGGCCGCCGTCGCCTTGGCGCGCACGGCCGCGTCGGTCTCGTGGTGTCCCGCGCGCCGCTCGGAATGGCCGACGATGACGGTACTGCAGCCGAGATCGCGCAACATGGCGGCGGCGATGTCGCCGGTGAAAGCGCCGCTCGGCTCCGCGCTGCAATCCTGACCACCCAGCGCGACGGGACTGTCGGCCAGGGCCTCGGCCACGGCGTCGATCAGTGTTGCCGGGGGGCAAATGAGAATGTCGCCGGCGAGCGCCGTCCCCACGGCCTTCGCCCGTGCCGCAACCGCGCCCGCAAGCGCCGTACCGTCGGCCTTGAGGCCATTCATCTTCCAATTGGCCGCGATCAGCGGCCGCCGTGCCGAGTTCATTGCTTCTCCACTTGGTTCTCGCCGGTTCCGGCTATTCTTATTGACCGGCCCGCGTCCAGCGTCATTTCCGAGTTGCCGGGCCCGCTGCGGGCGCTTTATGGTCCGGCACCTTCTTTCGGGTGCGATGCGCGCCGCCGGGCGCACCATAACGGTTCAGTCTGCAATGCTTCAATTCATCCGCTCCAAGGCCGGGTCTTTCATCGTCAAGGTCCTGTTCGTCCTTTTGATCTTGAGCTTCGGTATCTGGGGCATTGGCGACTTCCTGCGTCAAACGCCGCAGGACACGACAGTGGCGACCGTGGGCAGCCACAAGATCACCGGCGATGTCGTGCAGCGGACGGTGCGCCAACAAGTCGAACGCATGCGCCAGCAATTCGGCGGCAATTTCGACATGGAGCAAGCCAAGGCGTTCGGCGTCATTGACCGGGCGGTCGACGGACTGATCTCGCAGACGGTGCTGGACCAGGAGGCGGAGCGCCTCAATCTCGCGGTCGGCGACAAGGAAGTTGGGCTGCTGATCCAGAACGAGCCGGCGTTCAAGAATGCGCAAGGCCAGTTCGACCGCGGCTCGTTCGTGATGCGGCTCAACCAGGCGGGTTACACCGAGCAGAGTTTCGTGGCCCTCCTGCGCAGCGAGCAGCCGCGCATCGATCTCGCAACCGTGGCCGGCGGCGGGGCGAAGGCGCCGGAGGCGCTGGCGGACCTCATCTACCGCCTGCGCGGCGAGAAGCGCGTCGCCGACTGGGTGTTCCTGCCGTCGAACGCCGTCAAGGACATCCCGGCGCCCGACGATGCCGCGATCAAGGCCTATTACGACGCCCACCACGACGCCTTCACCGCGCCGGAATATCGCGGCTTCACGGCGCTCGCCTTGACACCGGCCGACGTGGCGGGCGACGTCAAGATCGACGAGGCCCAGCTCAAGGACGAGTATGCCAAGCGCGCGGACGAGTTCACCAAACCCGAGAAGCGCCATCTGCTGCAGATGATCTTCAAGGATGAGAAGGCGGCGCAGGATGCCGAGGCCGAGCTCGCCCAGGGCAAGGACTTCGTCAAGTTGGCGCAGGATCTGACCAAGGCCGACCCCTCTGCTACCGACCTCGGCTCGGTCACGGCCAAGCAGCTGCCGCAGGAGCTGGCGGGGCCGGTGTTCGCCGCCAAGGACGGCGAGGTCGTGAAGCCGGTCCAGACCGCATTCGGCTGGCATGTCGTCAAGATCGCCGGCATCGAGCCGGGCGGCGGCAAGAGCTTCGAGGAGGTCCGCCCGCAGCTCGAAGCCGAGGCGCGCCACGAGGCGGAATCGGACGCGCTCTACGCGCTGTCGAACAAGGTCGAGGACGCGATCGCCGCCGGCGCCGATATCCCGACGATCGCCCAGCAGTTCAAGCTCAAGCCCTATACGGTGAAGACGGCCGACGCCAACGGCCAGGACCCGGACGGCAAGCCGCTGCCCGAGTACACGATCGCGGCCGACGCGCTCATCAAGACCGCATTCCAGACCTCGCAGGGCCAGACGAGCGGGCTCGAGCAGGTGCCGAACGGCTCGTTCTATCTCGTGCGGACCGATACGGTGACACCGCCGACGCTGAAGCCGCTCGACACGATCAAGGAGCAGGTCAAGGCGGCCTGGACCGACGACCAGCGGGCAGCCAAGGTCGCGGCTCAAGCGAAGGCGCTCGCCGACCAGGTGAAGCCCGATGAGCCGCTCGCCAAGCTCGCCGCGGCGCAGAAGCTGCAGCTGTCGACGACGAAGCCGTTCATCCGCACGGCGCCGGGCAACCAGGCCGGCGTGCCGGCCAGCGTCGTCGCCAAGATGTTCGACCTGAAGCCGGGCGGCGTCGCCGCGGTGCAGGCGCCGGACGGCCAGTTCGTGGCGCAGCTCAAGGAGATTCAACCGGTCGATCCCGCGGCGGATAAGGCCGGCGTCGATGCCCTCGACGGACAGCTGACCCAGCAGATCGGCGAGGATATGCTGAGCGAGTTCGACCAGGCGTTGCGCAAGCTGCACCCGGTCGTGGTTCGGCGTGACCGGATCGCCACTCTCTTCTGACAGGAACGGCCCGATGCAGACGCTGCCTGACTACGCCGGCTTTGCCGAGGCCCACGCCCGCGGCGAGGCCGTCTTGGTCTGGACCACCCTGGTCGCCGACCTGGAGACGCCCGTCTCGGCGCTGATGAAGCTTGCCGACGGCCGGCCGAACAGCTTCCTGTTCGAATCGGTCGAAGGTGGCGCCGTGCGCGGCCGCTATTCCTTCATCGGCTTGAAGCCCGACCTGATCTGGCGTTGCCGGGGCGAGAAGGTCGAGATCAACCGGCAGGCGCGCATCGACGCCGATGCGTTCGAGCCGTCACCCGACGGGCCGCTCGCCTCGCTGCGCCGGCTTATCGACGAGAGCCGCGTCGCGATCCCGGCACCGCTGCCGCCGATGGCAAGCGGCCTCTTCGGCTATCTGGGCTATGCCATGATCGGCCGGGTCGAGCGGCTGCCCGACACCAATCCCGACACGCTGGGTGTGCCCGACGGGCTGCTGATCCGCCCGACCGTGGTCGCGATCTTCGACAATATCGCCGACCGGGTGACCGTCGTGACGCCGGTCTGGCCGAACGAGGGCGCCGATCCGAAGGTGGCCTACGCCCATGCGCGCGAGCGCCTGGCCGACGTCGTCGCCGATTTCGGCCGCTCGCTGCCCTATCGCGCCGAGCGCGAGGAAGACGTCGACCACACGCCGGAGCCCGCGACCAACCTGACGCGCGGCCAGTATCACGAGATGGTGGAACGGGCGAAGGAGTACATCCGCGCCGGCGACATCTTCCAGGTCGTGCCGTCCCAGCGCTTCACCGTGCCGTTCCGGCTGCCGCCCTTGACCTTCTACCGCGCGCTCCGGCGCTTGAACCCCTCGCCGTTCCTGTTCTTCCTCGATTTCGGTGACTTCAGCGTCGTGGGCTCGAGCCCGGAGATCCTCGTGCGGCTCCGCGACGACAAGGTCACGATCCGGCCGATCGCCGGCACGCGCCGCCGCGGCGTCGATGCGGCCGAGGACGCGGCGCTCGCCGCCGACCTGCTCGCCGACCCCAAGGAACTGGCCGAGCATCTGATGCTGCTCGATCTTGCGCGCAACGACGTCGGCCGGGTCGCCAAGATCGGCACGGTCAAGGTCGTCGAGCAGATGATCGTCGAGCGCTACAGCCACGTCATGCACATCTGCTCGACGGTCGAGGGCCAGCTCGATCCGGCGCGCGGCGACATGCTGGACGCGCTGATGGCGGGCTTCCCCGCCGGCACGGTCTCGGGTGCGCCCAAGGTGCGCGCCATGGAGATCATCGACGAGCTCGAGCCCGAGCGGCGCAACATCTATGGCGGCGCCATCGGCTATTTCGGCGGCTCGGGCGCGATGGACACCTGCATCGCACTCAGGACCGCGGTCCTGAAGGACGGCAAGCTCGTGATCCAGGCCGGCGGCGGCGTCGTCGCCGACAGCGACCCGGAGGCCGAGTACCAGGAGTCCGTCAACAAGTCGAAGGCGCTGGTGCGCGCCGCCGAGGAGGCGAAACGCTTCGCCGCGGGACGCTGACGGCCCGAATTCCGCCACATCCTTCTGCTCTCATCATCGGGTCCGGGCGGTCCCGCCCGGGATCGCCAGCCTCCCCCGGAAAGTCCCAGATATGGCCAATCTGATCGTGCACGGCGGCCGCCCTCTCAGCGGCCGGATCGTTCCTTCGGCGAACAAGAACGCCGTGCTGCCGATCCTGTGCGCGACGCTGCTCACCCAGGAGACGATCCGTCTCCACGGCGTGCCCGACATCACCGACGTCAACAAGATCCTGGAGATCTTCCGGGTGCTGGGCAGCGAGGTCGAGGCCGACCTCACGAACGGCCTGGTCGTGATCCGCCACCACGACACGGTGTTCGACGCGAAGCTGCACCGGCTGCCGGAGCAGATGCGCTCGTCGATCATGCTGGTGCCGCCGCTGCTGCACCGGTTCGGCGTCGCCCGTATCGAAGACGACGTCAAGGGCTGCACGCTCGGCGTGCGCGAGATCGATCCCCATGTCGAGGTGCTGGCCCGATTCGGCGCCGCAGTCGAACGCACCGAGGGCTCGCTCGTCATCCGCGCCCATCGCCCGCTGCAGGCGACCCGCCACTGGCTCGACTATGCCTCGGTTACGACGACCGAGAATTTCGTGCTGTGCGCGGCGCTGGCCGAGGGCACGTCGAAGCTCACCAACGCCGCTTCCGAGCCGCATGTCCAGGAATTCTGCCGCTTCATGGCAATGCTGGGCGCCCGGATCGAAGGCATCGGCACGTCGCAGCTCACCATCCACGGCGTCGAAGGCTTGAGCGGCGGCGACTTCACCTTCGCCGAGGATTTCCACGAGATCGCGACCTTCCTGGCGCTGGGCGGCATCACCGGCGGCAATATCGCGGTCAAGAATTCCCAGGCTGAGCAGTTCCCGCTGATCGACCGGACCTTCGCCAAGTTCGGCATCGCCGTCCATCACGAGGACGGCTGGTCGCGCGCCGAGACGAACGGGCCCCTGAAGGTGCGCCGCCCGTTCACCCAGAACATGCTGACCAAGGTCGAGGCCGCCCCCTGGCCCTATCTGCCGGTCGACCTGCTGCCGATCTTCATCGCGCTCGGGGTCAAGGCCGAGGGCAGCGTCATGTTCTGGAACAAGGTCTATGACGGGGCGCTCGGCTGGTCGGTCGAGCTCTCCAAGTTCGGCGCGCACACGTTCCTGTCGGATCCGCATCGGCTCATCACGTTCGGCGGCCATCCGCTGATCCCGGCCGAGGTCGAGAGCCCCTACATCATCCGCGTGTCGATCGCGCTCCTGATGCTGGCCGCCAGCATCGATGGCCGCTCGGTCATCAAGAACGCGACGCCGATCCGCCGCGCCCATCCGCGCTTCGCCGAGAACCTCCGCTCGCTCGGCGCCGACGTCGAATGGACGACGAGCGACTGAGCCACTGGGGAAGCGGTTGAGAGCGTGTCAGCGTCGAGCCAGCACGACTGAACGTGGAACAGTCGCGGATCGCGTACCACGCCGAACGCTTCGATGAAGCGGCAGCCGGTGTTCGTGAGAGCCGGTCGGTTTGCCACAACGACACTAAGCCGAACCCGACGACCAACCCACCCACTGCGAATGTGCGTCGGGACGGCGCGACGACGGGCTTATTCGCCGAAAGGCCCCCAGCTCCTTTGCGCCTGGAAGTCTTGCCATTGGGCTCGTTCGGCCGGCGTGTAGCTCGAACAGGCCGCCAGAGCTGTGATCACGACGACTGAATGAAGAGTCATCAGTGCATATTTCTGGATGATTTTGCGCATTTTATTGCCTCGCCATGGTGGTTTCCTCCCCCCGGCCGATTTCGACAAATGCTGCGATGAGCAGCATGAGCAGCACGCGCATGAAGAGGTCGCCGAAGACAGCGGCGCCGAAGGCCGTTGTCTCGGTTGACTCTCTCTAGGCCGTGGCCATTCCTGGAAAATTTCGTCGGCTGAGTGCGCGGTGTCGCACTAGGATCAATCGACATTCAGGATTCACGGATGGCTGAATATGTGATTCATGAGACGCCAGATTCTTCGATCTGGGGTCTGGTTGATGACCAAGCGGTACGAGCTTTCGCAAGCCCAGTGGCGTCGG